>JBEBGU010000713.1:0-3014 GCA_040081325.1 Prosthecobacter sp. | reverse complement strand
CGCTACCGGCCTTTGCGCTGCTGCTGTGTTTTGAAAACCAGTCAGCGCACCCCATGCATGGCCTGCGGAAGCGGCTACTGCTCATCGTACGCGCGCTGCTCATCTTATTGACTCTGACTGCGCTCGCAGGTCCGGCGCGGGTATCGCAGACAGGGAAGAAAGCGCTGGGAATCATCGTCGATGAAAGTCAAAGCATGGGAGCTGAAGGACTAACCCAGGTGCTAGCGACGGCTCAGAAACTACAAGCGCAGATCGGCAGCGGAGCAGAGACTTTTGTCGTGCGAATGGGAGACAAGCCCGAGCTAATCACAGGTGAAGCTCCGCCCACAGCCGCGCAGCAAACGGCGTGGCAAACCACACATGGCGGTGACAGCCAATACAGTGCCTCCGTGGAGTACGCGCTGGCCATGTTTCCTGCCGGAGCCAGTCGTGATCTCGTCATCATCGGTGATGGTCATGAGACGCGAGGCAGCCTTCTTGAGGCGGCTCGCGATGCGGCCGTATCAAACACACGACTCCACGCCATCCCCATCGCTGGGCCACGCAGGCCGGATGCACGCGTACGTGAACTCGTGCCCAATCGCTCCCGACTCAATGAAGGCGCGACTCTGAAACTCACCGCTCTCCTTGAAGCCACCATGGAGACACAGGGCCTGCTGAAGCTTTATGAAAACGGCGTACAGGTCGAGCAGCGCAGCGTGACGCTGAAGCCTGGTCAGCCACGCACCGAGACATTTACCCGCGCACCCGCTGTGCGAAACATCTACAAATACCGTGCTGTGCTCGAAGGCGTAACCGATGACACTTTGCCAGCCAACAATGACGCGCTCACGCTGGTCGATGTGCGCGGCAGACTGCGTCTACTCTACATCGAAAGCGATGCCACAGAGGGCCAGTATCTCATGCAGGCGATGGAGAAAGAAGGCGTGCAACTCGAACTGCGCCAGCCTGGCGGCATCCCCAGCACGCTGGATCAGCTCGCCGGTTATGATGGCATCATCCTCAGCGACGTGCCCGCCCACCAACTCGGTGAGCCGACGATGAATGCCATGCGCGACTATGTGGACAAGCTCGGCGGCGGACTCATCATGCTCGGTGGTCCGCAGAGCTTCGGCGTCGGTGGCTACTACCGCACACCGATTGAGGAAATCCTGCCGGTCCGTTTGAAATCACCGGATGAGGAGGAAAAACAAAGCGCCGCCGTCGCCATCGTCATCGACCGCTCCGGCTCCATGGCAGGCGAAAAACTGGAGATGGCAAAGAGCGCCTCAATCGCCACCGCCGAGGTGCTGGGTAGAAACGATTTCATCGGCGTGTATGCTTTCGATAGTGAAGCCCATGTCGTGGCCCCGATGACCCGACTAACCAATACCGGTTCCGTAGCCGGACAGATCGCTGCCGTGGCCTCCGGCGGCGGCACGAACTTGCAGCCTGCCTTTGAACAAGCGCGCACCGCCCTTCAGCGCGTGAAGGCCAAGGTGAAACACATGATAATCCTCACCGATGGCCAAACCTCTGGCAGCGGCTATGAAGGACTCGCTTCCCAATGCCGCAGTGAAGGCATGACCATATCCACCGTAGCCATCGGTGAAGGCTCGCATGTCGCGCTGCTGCAAGCCATCGCCAGCGCTGGAGGCGGTCAGTCTTATAGCACGATGTATGCGAGCACGATCACCCGCATCTTCACTCAGGACACACTCATGCATACTGGCCGCATGATTCGTGAAGAACCCTTTGAACCCAAATTTGTCGAGAAGCACCCCATGCTCGCTGGCTTTGAAAAGTGGGATTCCCCAGCCCTGCTCGGCTATGTAAAAACCATCCGCAAAGCCACCGCTCAGATCCCACTCGTCACCGATCTCGGTGATCCGCTGCTCGCGCACTGGCGCTTCGGATTGGGTAAAGTCACCGCCTTCACAAGTGATGCGAAAAGCCGCTGGGGTTCGCTTTGGATAACCCGCTGGTCGGGCTTCAGTCGCTTCTGGTCACAGGTGCTACGCGAGACCGCGCGCCCGCCGCAAGGTCGCAACATGGACCTCGCCGCTGAGGTGCGTGGTGATGAAGCGCATCTGCGCGTGGACCTCCAGCAGGATGCTGGCACCCGCGCCAATGATGCCCGAGTCGAAGCCGAGATATTCTTCGTCGCCGCCGATGCGCTCGGTGCGCCGCTGAAGCCCGTGCAAAAAATCACGCTCAGTCAAAGCGGTCCCGGATTGTATGAAGGTGCCTTCCGCCCCGATCAGCCCGGCGTCTATCTCATCCGGGCGCAAAGCGGTGCCGAGATGGTATCCGCCGGCATCGTCCACAATCCCAGTTCCGAAGCCAGCCTCGGCACCGTCAATGAAACCCTGCTCACCGAAGCCACACGTCTGACTGGCGGCATGATGCTGAAGGCAGGCCAAGTGCCCGACCTCAGCACGACCAAAGCCGTGCAATACATCGAGATGTGGCCACCTCTCGTCATCGCCCTGCTATTCCTTTTCCTGCTCGATGTCGCCATCCGCCGCTGGGAGCATGTGCAAGGCATCTGGGAAATGGTCGCGAAACGTGGTTCGATCTCATGAACGGGAAACAGCTCGACAGCAAATGAGTGTGCCATCCAGAGGGAGCTGAACTGAAAATCGTTTCACTCAGGCCACCGACCTCTTGGCTGCGCGCTCCTGCCACCAGAAGCCTAGGCAGATGAGGATGAAGATACCTTTAATGCTGTAACCGGAATTCAATGCCAGGGAGATGCCGGCGGTGAAGCCGTAGCTGTGAAGGCCGATGCTGAGCTGATTCACGCCGAACCAACTGAAGAGTGTGACGGCACCAAGCATGAGTGATAGCGCGTGCAGACCGATCTCGCGGATATAACCACCCAGACGAGCGTGGAGGATGATGAGACCCATGAGCACGATCATAAGAGCACCATTTTCTTTGGGGTCCCAACCCCAGAAACGCCCCCAGGATTGGTCGGCCCAGATGCCGCCGAGGATGGTGCCGACGAGGCTGAACAGCGTGGCGAAGCAGAC
>JBEBGU010000712.1:0-3017 GCA_040081325.1 Prosthecobacter sp. | reverse complement strand
ATCGTCGTCCGCTTGGCTCGATACATAAGTGCCATAGCTTATAGCTACGACACTTGCAGACTATGACAGACTCACGGTGCTATGGATGACGGATACTGTACTTCTGCACACCCATTGGCTTTAGATTCAGCACCATCGCCACCTGGGCCATGAATTTCAGGAAGCCATGGTTCAGCCGCACCGGGTCCACCGGCTTGAAGTTCGGGTCCAGCATCTCCACCCGCAGCCAGCCCCAAAGTTCCTTTTTCTCCGCCTCCGTCATCGTCACAACTTCCAAAGGCTTCTCATCCACCGCCTTCGGCGTCTTCTTTTTCTTTCTTCGCACTCCGAGCTTCGCCGAACACGTCCCCAGCTCCGAGCCTGACTTCCGTGGTTTGGATCGCTTCGCACTCATAATTCGTTGAATGGGTTGACGAGGCCAGATTGCATCAAATCTGGGGCGAGATGGCAAGGATAAAATGAGGGCTCACACCGCCTTCCGACTCTCCTCTCCCCCCGTCCCCTCTTCTCCTGCTCCTGCTTGGCCAACCGGTGTTGAGAGTCAATGGTTGAAAGTTGAGTGATTGTTGCGCAGCCGCGAAGCGAAAATCAACCCATTGAGTCTTCTAGGCGCAATCACCCAAAGGTGAGCGCTTGTCGTGACTGTCATAGCTTCATCTTCAGGCTCTCAATTCCCTTCGGGGCTTCGCAGCTCATCTCAAAACTCTCAACATTGGATTTGGGTTTAAAGCGGCTTTTTTCACCCCATTCGGCAAATAAACGCCGATTCCTTGTAACGCTCGGAAGAAATATTGGTATAACCCAACGACAACTCGGGTTGCCGCCATGCGCACACACTATTTTACCCCAAAATCTCCATTGCTCAAGGATCGCTAACACCTGACCCACATGGTCACGAATCGACTCCTGACCCTGCTGACCTTCCCCCATCAACGTACAGCAAGCCAAAAAAGAATCAATGAACTGGTTTATAACAATTATGCGCGTTGCAGCAAGCCAATTCCCTGTCGCATCTGCCCTGGTGCAGTTGCATTCTGAACTTGATTCCGATGCATTATTGAAGCGCGTGAAGAAGCTGGAGGATCCGATCAGTTTCCTGCACGAGGATGTTCCTGCCGTATCGCGGATCATCTACGAAAAACTAAAATCCCAAAATAGCATCAATCTCAGTTTCGAGGACGAGTTTTATACCAAGTACAGTCGAAGCTTGGCGGCTCTCGCATCGAAGGGATACGTCAAGAGCAAGCATTGCTTGGGGAGTCATCTTCCATTTGGTGTAGCCGTAATTGATCACTCTTATACCATGTACTTGTGCGCTCTTTTCGAAGACGCAGAAAAAATGGAGTACCTAATCGCACGAGTTGATCAGTGTGAGATCGGCGAATGGCTTGATGGTAACCAGATATTCCAAGAGTTGCAATTGCCGCTGCCCGTTGTGAGAGCGTGTTTCGGTATTTATGAATCAAAAGGTTACGGCTTATGTTCGCGTGAAATCGGTCGTGTGAGTTATTGCGGAAATGCCTAGCAAGGGGCTGCTAGCTAATGTTTAACAAAACGCGCAATTTTCAAAAACCGACTCCTAACGCTTTCTTGCTAAGCCTTTTTTCCGGGCATTAAGCGCTTTTTTCAGAAGTTCCTCACAGAGATGCGATTTGCACTCACTCTGCTCGGGATCAGTTAACAAATCTGCTAGCAAATGAGTGACGAGATCGACAGTTCTGCGTTGGAAGCGCAGGAGTTGCTCATGCTTGTCGATCTTCACCACATCATGGAACTCCGTTCTATCCTTGAACTCCTTTCCAATGGGACGGTGGCTATCCACAGAGATGAATCCCAGTAGCTCGAATTCGGGATCATCAGAAACGGAATTCAGTATTTTGAACTTGGGTCTCACGATCGGCCCCACGATCCAGCACCCCTTGGGATCTTTCTTCAGTGATCCTGTATTGGTATCACCTTTCCCGCCAAACATTTGGGGATACTGAAGACGTGCATACGGATCCGTTGGCGCGCGATGACGTGTATAGGAACCGAATTGGTCGTCGGAGTCACTAACGCATCCGATGAATTCATCTTCTGCAGGAGAGTTTTTTTGAACGAACTCACTGCCTGAATAAGTGGCCACGCACAGCCAAGAATCCGAGTTTCTGCTTGGCTGCTGGGACTCATCGGGAATGTTGCACTTTAACCAAAGCCTGACTCGACCAAAGGGTTGAATGTCTGTGGTGCAGACCAAGAGTTTTAGCATTTCCGCAATTGTTCTGCGAGTTTTAGACACGGATGCCGCTTGAAGAAGCTTGTTGACGAGGTTCTTTGCCCCTGAAATTTTATCAACGGGAGGATAACAGATTTTGGAACCATCACTCTGAGTGAGTTCACGGATGTCTTGATCAGGCACATTTACAAGTACGTCAGTGATTCGGTGCATTCGCTCTGCGGTTAGACAGAAAAGCCTCAGATCAATGGGAACAACTGCGCTGGACGACCACATGACCAATACACCAGCCAAATGTCCCCGTGACCGAATGGGCTGCGCGATGACCGGCCCAAGAATGTCAAATTCTCTAACTCCTTCGGCATTCAGGCTTGAAGGTTGGCGAAGTATATCCGCCTTGGCATCATCTACCGTCATACGCCTACGTTCGATATAGCAGCTCACGGCCAAGGCCATATCCTCTTCAAATGAGTAGGTGAACGGATTCCTTGTTATTCTACCATGGTTATGATGTGCAGCCAGGACGCCTGTGTCAAAATCACGCTCCCAGAGAATGAAATTCATTTTATCTCTAAGCAGCTCATCAGCGTCGAAGAGTTCCTTGAGAGGCCGACAGTTGCGGTTGGAGTATTTGGTGGATTCCTGCGTCATCTCTCCAAAGCACGGCTCCAAACCTTCTGCCGCGAGTTTTCGGCGATGTGCGGCGACGTATGCGGCTCCTGCCTGCTCTGCGAATCGTTTGGCTACGACCAAATGGTCAGCCGTGTAAGCATCTCGGATGTCACTTTCCAAATTTAAAACA
>JBEBGU010000711.1:0-3019 GCA_040081325.1 Prosthecobacter sp. | reverse complement strand
TGTCACCCCCTATGAGCACCTTTTCCGATCCCTTCAGCCGCCGCAGCTTTGTCACCAAGGCAGCGCAGTCATTCCTCGGCGTCACCGCTCTCAGCCAGCTCGACAACAAGGCCTTTGCTGTGCCCGGTGAAAACACCAGCCCGCTCAAGCAAGTGCCGACCGCGCGTAATGTCATCTATCTGTACATGACTGGCGGCATGAGCCATCTAGACACATGGGACCCAAAGCCAGATAACGCAGACGTGATGGGACTAACGAAAACCATCAACACGAAGGTCGATGGCATCCGTCTCAGTGAAAACCTGCCCCTCATGGCGCGGCAGGCAGACAAGCTGGCGATCATCCGCAGCATGGCCTCCACTCAGGGCGCGCATGAGCAGGGCCAGTATTTCCAGCGCACTAGCTACACACTGCGCAGCAGCATCCGCCACCCATCCATGGGCGCATGGCTAGAGAAATTCCAGAATCGCGGTAACCCAACGCTGCCCGGCAGTGTGATGATCGGCAATGACAGCCGCCATCCAGGTGCAGGCTTTTTCGAGGCCAAATTCGCCCCGCTCATGATCAACGATCCTGAAAGCGGCATCTCCAATGTGCGGCCTAACTCATGGTTCACCGAAGAGCGCATGACCACTCAACTCGGCGTGGCCAAGCAGCTCGACAAGAAATTTGCCGAAACCTACAACGTCAAGAATGTGCGTGCCTACAGCGACATGTATGACGACGCTGTGAAGGTCATGAAGAGCGAGGAACTGAAAGCCTTCGACCTTGATGCTGAGCCTGCGGCACTGCGTGACAAGTATGGCCGAGATCGCTTTGGCCAGGGCTGCCTGCTCGCGCGGCGTCTCGTTGAGCATGGTGTGCGTCACGTCGAAGTGACCTTTGGAAACTGGGACACGCACAACGCCAACTTCACCCGCGTGCCAGAGCTGGCGGATGAACTCGACGCCGCGCTCAGCACGCTGCTCCAGGATCTGGAAGCTCACGGCATGTTGAATGAAACACTCGTCGTGCTCGCCACAGAGTTCGGCCGCACGCCCGAGGTCAATGCCAACGATGGCCGTGATCACCACCCCACAGGCTTCACCTGCGTGCTCGCCGGTGGCGGCATCCGTGGTGGGCAGGTCTATGGCGCGACGGATGAACGCGGTGACAAAGCCGTAGAGAACCCGGTCACCATTCCCGACTTCAACGCCACCATTGGTTATGCGCTCGGCCTACCGCTCGATCAGGTGATCTACTCACCGACCAAGCGCCCCTTCACCATCGCTGACAAAGGCAAGCCGCTTACTCAGCTCTTTGGCTGATCACCGTCAGCTCGCGCCGGTTCGCGTGCAGTTGCTTCGCGAATACCGGCCCGGTGGTGAAGCTGCGTACGCGCTTGATCAGTTCCGGCAACTGCGTCTCCACGCCAGCGTCATTCATTTTCATCGTCAGGATTAGCCACCGAGGCTGCAAGCGATCGTAGAATGGCTCCATCAATCTCAAAGCCACGTCTGGCGCGAGATTCATGTCCATGGCAAGCAAGTCCACACGCTCAGGCAGGTAATCAAACGGCACCTCCCCCGCAGACAGTCCGATGTGGTCATAGCGAGGATGAGTCAGCACCCGGTCATCCATCGCGCCGGTATCTACGCCGATGACTTTCATGCCGCGCTGAAGCAGCGCCCATGCCGCACCACCGGGAGCGCTACCGAGTTCTAGCGCCGTCTTTCCAGACAAGGCTTCGGGCGCATCTAGCCCCAGCCAGGCCAAGCTTTGCTCCATCTTTAACCAAGCGCGTGATGGCACGCCAGTCGGCAATATGATGCGCGGCACCGAGCCCGCATGTGGATGCGCTGCCGGACTGCGCCGATGCGTGCCGACGAACCAAGACTCGCCCTCCTCACCAATGATCAGATCGATCACATTTTCCGCCTCGGGCAATAGTGGGCAGACTTGCTCGACCGCCGCCTTGATCTGATCCATCCGCAGCCAGACCTCAGGCGTCACACCATCTTCAGCGATGACTCTGGGGAAGACATGCAGCTCAGCGGCCTGAAGACCAGCCTCAGAAACGCGCTGCGCCATCTCTTCTGCTGAGCGTGCCATACCGATGGAGAAGCCGCTGACAGGCGCGAAGGCCGCACCCAACTCAAACTCGGCAGGCAGCGGCGTCTGTGACTTCCAGGTAATCAATTGCGGACGCATAAAGGCTGGCGTCAGCAATCCGCCATGCCGCGCAGCCACCTCACGTTTCAGAGACGATTCCCAGCCAGCACGGCAAGTAGCAAAAACAAAGTCAGACTTTCCCATGTGCCACCCATGGCACGGCAAATGGAAACAAAAAAGCGCGACCTGTCTCCAGATCGCGCTCTTGGGATAGAAAGCCTATTCGGCTCAAGCCTAATAGTAGGGCTGGCCGTTTTGGTAGTAGCCCGCTGGGCGGCGCTGCTGCTGGCGATAGTTGTTGTTGTAATACTGGTTGTTGCGCTGGTCCTGCGAGTTGCCGATGGCATTGCCACCGAGAGCGCCGAGGCCGGCACCGATGGCCGCGCCTTCAAGGCCGCGACCACTTTGATTGCCAATGATGCCGCCGACAGCAGCGCCACCGAGAGCGCCAACGACCGTGCCTGTTTGGGCATTTGGGCCAGTGGCGCAAGATGAGATGCTGATGACAGCAAGGAGGGATAGAGTGAGTGTTTTCATAGTTTAACTGAGGATCAGTTAGTCTGAGACTATGACAAAATTGTTCACGGGAAAGAAAAATAATGTGCCGCCATCGACTTCTGCAATCTCAGCGTGAGCAGCAAATAGTAGCAACATGCTACAGCCCACATCGTTTTCGTGCCCCCATGAAAACACCCCTGTTACTCTCCTCCATCCTCGCCTTGAGCTTTGCCGCTTCAGCGGCTGACAAGCCACTACTCGCCATCCCAGGTGCCGTCATCTTTGAAAGCAAGCTCGATACCCCGCCTGCCGCCCCTTGGAAGACCGCCAAAGGTAAGTGGGAACTCGTGGAAGGCGTCATGCGCGGTTC
>JBEBGU010000710.1:0-3020 GCA_040081325.1 Prosthecobacter sp. | reverse complement strand
GCCGAGGAGGTCGGTGCCACGGATGTTCTTTTGGTTGTTCGGGTCGATGTAACCCGCCTTTTCGTCCGTGGAGAACAGCACGATGCAATTGAAGCCATGCTTCTTGGCCAGAATCTTCGCCAGCATCGGCATCGACTCCTCCGTGCGGTATTCCTCATCGCCGGCCACCAGCACGATTTTTTTGCCACCCCCGGCTCCGCCCGGATTCGCGGCGATTTCGAGATATTCCTGCGCGGACGCAAACGAGCCAAGCAGAGCGAGTGATAAGAGGAGGTACTTCATGGGTTGATACAGGCGAGAGTCGATATACCGCATGACGCAGCAAAACCGGACAAGAAAAAAGAAAGGCTCGGCTGAAATTTTATCTCAGCGACCTGGGGACAAAGACCCACTGCATGCCAGCCGCTTTTGCGGCATCAATGCCGGACTGACCGTCTTCGAGCACAAGGCAGTCTTTTGGGGCGAGTCCCATGCGCTGGGCGGCAAGCAAGAACATGTCGGGAGCGGGCTTCCCGTGAGCGACAAGTCGAGGCGTGATGATGATGTCATCAAAGAGATGCAGCAGGTCATTCGCGGCGAGGCAGCCACGAACAATGTGCTCCTCACTGCCAGAGGCAACTGACATGGGAAGTTTGCCATGCATTGAGCGGGCAAAATCAGCCACAGGTTTTACTGGCTGCACTTGTGGGATGAGAGTCTCAAACAACGCTGCTTTGTAGTCTGCGACAGCATCGGGATCGATGACGGTTTCATACTCGGCATTCAAGAGTTTCACGACATCTTGCTCACGCACACCCGCCTTAGAATAGAAGTAATCTTCAGTGAAATCAAAAGGCGCTTTGTGATGATTCAAAGAGGCGACCCAGGCCTGATAATGCAGCGGCATCGAATCAACGAGTGTGCCGTCACAATCAAAGATAATGCCGAGAAAAGGATGGTCAGGGATGATAAGCATGGAGATAAAGAAGATGCGTGTGCCAGCCGAAGAGAGCGCTCTACATCCAACCTTCAACACAGAACTTCTGCGACACAGAATGCGGCTCCTTGGTCAGCAGCAATACATGAAACAATGCAAGACAGAGGAGCGGAGAAAGACCGTCTCCATAGTTTACATTCACCTGCTATCGCTGCCCGCTGCGCGGATGCTCACGTTGACACCTACATCAGCATGGCTATGGGATTGTCCATGGGAGAGATGCATTGCCAAATCCAAGATGTTCCGAAGCTCTGCGAGTCTGAAGAACTCGTCTTTATCTTCAACCACCTGTTGGCGAATCTACCCGCGCACCGAGTTGGGCTTTGGCTGAAGGAGCCTGATAGCGATAAGCTCCAACTGGCCTGCAATCGCAGTGCCAAAGGTTGGGTCAGCTATGACTCACCGATCCTACTGCCCATCACTGAAGGCATCGTAGGTTCTGTCTTTCGTGAGCAGAAACCCAAGGCAGATGTGGGTCTCTACCGCAGCAAGGAGGCCAGCCCCAATGTCGATCAAAAGATCCATCAGAGCACTGGCTACCAAGTCTCTGTTCCTTTCTTGTTGGGAGAAAAATGCCTGGGTGTGTTGAGCGCGGTTCAACTGCTCAATGAGCCTTTAGCCAATCCTCGCTCATGGGGTTTCCCCTTGGAGTGCATTCCCCTGATGGCAAGCTTTTCAAACATCATCTCCCTACTTTGGGAGCAGCGCTGTCGGGCCTGACCGCGTGGCGTAAAGCAGGGGCTACAACATCAGGATAGAATTACAATTCACAGAGCCAGGGTGCTTTGATAGAAGAAGCGCCGCAACTGGCACCCTTCTCATGAAAAATCTCCCCACAGCCTTTCAACAAAAGGCGCTATGGACAGCCATCACGGCTCTTTCGCTAACCGTTGTCGGGGCGCTGGCCATTGGCTTTGTTTATCTCGGCACGCAGGTGATGGGCTATTTGCAGCCGATCCTGGTGCCTTTCGCAGTGGCAGGTGTTTTGGCTTACCTGCTGGAGCCAGGCGTGGCTTGGCTGGAGCGGCGCGGATTAAAAAGGCAGCCATCTGTGCTGCTGGTGTTTTTGGTCTTCAGTTTGGTGCTAGGCGGTCTTGTGTCGTGGATCGCGCCGAAGATCGGTGAGCAAACAGCCAATCTAGCCAAGAAGGTGCCGGGCTATACAGTGAAGGCACGCACGGCGGTGCTGGATTTCGCGACACGAGTGGAGCGTGATTATGGGATCACTCTTCCGCATGTGCCGACGGTGGCACCTGAGGCGACTGATGCGCCCAAAGGAGCCGTCAATGAGCCGATGGATGCCTTTGATCTCGATGTGAAGGCACTGCTCTCCGGCGACTGGGTGACGACGGCGCTACCATCTGTGCTCAAGAACACAGGCAAGTTCCTCAGTTCGAGTGTCGGTGGGTTTCTCGGTGCGTTTGGCTTTCTGCTCAGTCTGATCATCGTGCCGCTCTATCTGTATTATTTCCTGATCGAGAGCGCGAAGATCAAGGAGCAGTGGTCGGACTATCTGCCATTGCGAGCCAGCGCTTTTAAAGATGAGGTGGTGAGCTGCGTGATGGAGATCAATAGCTACCTGATCGCGTTCTTCCGTGGGCAGTTGTTTGTGAGCGTGATCAATGGTCTAGCCACTGGTGCGGGCTTGATGATTGTCGGTTTGGACTTCGGATTGCTGATCGGTCTGGCGCTGTGCGTGGCGGGCATCATCCCGTATCTCGGGATCGCTCTATGCTGGATTCCCGCCGTGGTAATCGGTGCCGTTCAGGGTGGTAGCGCAATGATTCCTGGTGATCTGTGGTGGGCGCTGCCACTGGTGGTGACGATTATCTTTGCCGTAGTGCAGCAGATTGATGGGCTTTTCATCACACCGCGCATCGTCGGTGAGGCAGTCGGGCTGCATCCGATGACGATCATCGCCAGCGTGCTCGTTTGGGCTTTGCTGCTCGGCGGCTTGCTCGGTGCCATCCTTGCTGTGCCAATGACAGCGAGCGTGAAGGTGCTTTTTCAACGCTACATCTGGCGAGCGAGGATCGCTCCACAG
>JBEBGU010000709.1:0-3023 GCA_040081325.1 Prosthecobacter sp. | reverse complement strand
TCGCACTCTTTGGAGTCGAGGAAAACCTCACCATCCGCCATCCCGACAGCGACCACGACTTCCCGGACACCGAGCGCTTTGAGTCGTACGCTGTGATTCAGCAAGTCCTCGGCAAACCTTAAAGGGTTTTATAGACAGCGCGTTTGAGGCCTCGTCCGTCGGGATTAAAAGGGCGGACGCATCGGTGGAAGCTCGAAGTTTGTATCTAGCCACCTAGTCAACCTAGATTTGAAGCCGTTAGGCCGCCAGTGCAGAGACTACTGATGGATGAAGATCAGAGCATGAACTTCTTTGATCTGCCGACACTCATAAACGAGACTCGATGGACTCAACCTCTTCGCCTTCCGTGGCTTTTATCTTTTTGCCAAGCTCGTCATCACTTATTGAGTCTCGTTCAATATGTTTGCCGTTGATAAAAGCAGGAGTGAAAGGCTTTAAATCATTCGTCAAACGCTGCTTGATCTCGTGTTCATCCAACCCTTCCTCCTTCAGGTGGGCATGCATCGCTCTCTTCTCTTTTTGGATATTCAGCATATGAAGAGTTGTGGATTAAGTCTTAGATGCTTCTTTTGATATTCCAATTCCATTGAATGGGATAAATATCATCTTAGTTGTATAAGAGCAGATTGAGCGCCGATCGACAATTTAAATTTACGTCGATAATACCTCAAATCTTAGGAGTGATGGCGGCGGGTGATCATTGCTAATGCTGGGTTCGTTGGAAGAACTGGCACCCTTTCCATGGGTTCATTTTAAAGGGGTCATTCTTCGTGATGAGTCTCAAGAACTCCCTCAAATGAACAATTTTCTTCCATACGCAGACGCCGATGACGCGACGCAGGCTTCGTCATCAATTGGGCTGGGCTGCTGGTATGGTCAGGAAAGGTTTGAATGGGCCAAAGTCATATCAAGGCAATCGGTCACGCCTGAGTCGTGGGTGAAGTGAAGTCTGACCGAGAGCATGGTTGACTCGGTGCGTGTCAGCCGTCACTCATGGGCCTCTTCGTTTTTACCATGCCGACCATTCCGATCCTGATGCCCCAGCTTGGCGAGTCTATCGCCGAGGCGACTCTTGTGCGTATCCTGGTGGAGCCTGGAGCGCTGATCGAGGCTGGGGCAGACCTCTTTGAGGTGGAGACGAATAAGGCGACGATGGCCGTCAGCTCGCCTTGTGCAGGTCGCTTGATTCAAATCGTCGGCAAGGTGCAGACGAGCTATGCGGTGGGATCAAATTTGGCCAGCTTTGAAATTTCAGATGAGGACGCGCTACAGCTCGGTTTCAACGAACCGCTGAAAACTGCGCCTACTGCCACGGAGTCGAAGGTAAGCTCAGATTCCCTGCATTTTCATTTCAGTGAGGAAGACAACATTACCTCATACCAGCCCAAGGTGGAGCCCGTGGTCGGTGGTCTGCCGGTCCCGGCGGGAGCTACGGGTGCCAGCTACATCTCCCCGAGGATGCGCGCGCGCATGACGGAACTCGGGCTGAATACCTCTGACCTAGCAGGCATCGCTGGTACGGGTGCGGGTGGTCGCGTGACGGTGGAGGATTTTGAAAATTTCCTGCGTAGTCTGGAACAGCACCGCATGACGCCCGCTTCGCCGATGCGGATCGCTGTGGCTGACTCCATGCGTCGTAGTTGGAGCCGCCCACTGGCGACGGTTGGCAGCCCTGTGATGCTTGACGCGCTGCTGGCGCACCGCCGCCGCACGGACCCAAAACCCGGACCTGCTCTCTACATTATCCGTGCACTGGCTCTCGCTTTAGCAGAGAACACGGCGGTCGCGGGAAGACTCATTGGTAATCGTATCGTGCATCCGCTGGCCATCGACATCGGATTCGCGGTGGAGGTGGATGATGGAGTGATCGTACCAGTGCTGCGTGAGGTAGATAAGACGCCTCTGATGAAGATGGTTCCCATTTACAACAAGCTCGTCGAGCAGGCGCGCTCACGGCGGTTGCCGCATGACTCAAAGCGCCCAGGTATCGCCACGGTGACGAATTTTGGCACCTTTGGCATCGTCTGGGCCACGCCGATTCCGCTGCCTGAGCAGAATCTCGTGCTCGGACTCGGCGCTGGCAGCAAGGTGCCGCATTGGAGTGAAGAGGTGAATCAATTCATCCCTGTGACGGAAGCCGAACTTACGCTCAGCTTCGACCACCGTATCCTCGATGGCGGCGGTGCCGGGCGCTTGCTGGCCCGTGTGGCTAAGCTTTTACAGGAACCGGAGAAGCTCTGAGAAAGGATGAAGGATCAAGGCTAAAGGATGAAGTCCTGAGCCTCCTTCCTTCACCCTTCATCCTTTCTGACATGTCTTTCCGTCTCGAAATGCTCCAAGTCGCGCGCCTCGCGCCGAAGATGCTGGGTGACTCGACCAGTCTCGTGGCCGACTTTTTGAAGACGCGCCTGCACCCTGATGGCGGCTTCATGGATCGGGCAGACAAGCCTGATCTCTACTACAGCGTCTTTGGCATCGAGGGGCTCATGGCTCTACAGCAGCCTTTGCCTGTAGAAATCATGAGATCATGGCTAACTAAGTGTGGTGATGGTGAAGGGCTGGATTTTGTGCACCTCTGCTGCCTAGCGCGCTGCTGGGCGGGGCTGGGTGGCGGACTGACGGCTGAGCAGCGCAGTGCTCTGGCGGCACGCATTGAAAACTACCGCGCGCCAGACGGCGGCTATCATCAGTCTCCAGGCCGAAAGAATGGCAGTGCCTATGGCTGCCTGATCGCCTGGGGAGCCTATCAGGATCTCGGCATGTTGCCGCCAGATGCATTGTCGATCGCGCGCTGCATGGACAGTCTGGAGACGCCGGATGGCGCTTGGTCAAACGAACCCGGACTGACACTCGGCTCTACCACGGCCACCTCAGCCATGCTTTCCCTCTACCGCCACATGCAGATGCCGCCGCCGCCTGCGAGTGTTGAGTGGCTTGTTCGTCAATGCCTGCCAGTCGGCGGCTTCCTAGCCATCCCTGGAGCACCGATTCCTGATCTGCTCTCCACGGCCGTGGCACTGCAT
>JBEBGU010000708.1:0-3028 GCA_040081325.1 Prosthecobacter sp. | reverse complement strand
AGAGAGTCGAGATCAGGCCGGTGCTCAGGATGGTGAAGGACAGCGGCAGACCCGTGACCGCCTTTAAGGCCAAGGCTGGCGCATAGATGGCAGCGCCGAGCCACAGTGACGCGCGCAGGATGAATAGCCCCGAGGCCAGAAGCCTAACCGAGAGGTTGAAACGGTCCTGGAAGTAATGATAGGCCGTGAAGTAGCGGCTGTTGTAATACTTCGGCAGCAGCCACACGGCAGTGACAGGCGTGGCGATGAAAAACGAGACGATGACCAGCGTGAAGCCGAGCCCGTTTTGATACACCTCCGCCGGACCTGCCAGATAACTGATGCCGGAAAACAATGAGGCCAGTATAGTCATCGCCACCACCCAGCGGTTCATGCCGCGATCTGCAAGAAAGTAATCCGAGAGCGACTTCCCTTTTCCTCCCGCTGCAATCCCAATGAAAGCGGATAGCGCCAGATAGCCGCCGAAGATGGTGTAATCGAGCCAGGAGAAGTGCGTCATAGGTGTGGATGCTAGAGGAAAGACAAACGTGACAGCAAGGCTTCATTTCCTGGTTTCATTATGTCTCCAAGGGATTGCCTATCAGAAATAGAAAGTTCGTGTCAGCCTGGAGCGAACTGATGCAAGTCCATCTTATGATCCACACATCTCCCCTGCCCTACACCGACACGAAACCTGTCGGCGCAGCGGATTTCTACACGGCGATCAATGCGACGTTTCGTTTCATCTTCAATCGCTTCGGGCGCGACGGCTTGCTACGCTACTGGCAGCAGCTTGGCAGCAGCTACTATGCGCCCGTGAGCCAGCAGTGGAGTAAGGGCGGACTACAGGCTGTCGCAGAATACTGGCGCGCCTTTTTTGACGCCGAGCCGGGTGCAGAGGCTGAGGTCAGTCTGCTTGCTAATGAGGTGTGCGTGAGGGTGACGACATGCCCGGCGATTCAACATCTGCGAACACAGGGCCGGGAGATCGTTCCGACTTTTTGCCAGCAGTGTTACTTTGTGAGTGAGGCCATGGCTGAGCCTGCTGGCCTGACTGTGCGAGTGAAAGGTGGGAACGGAAGCTGTGTGCAGCGCTTCATCAAACGCAGCGATTGCAGCGAAGCTCAAAACATGGAGGACATCGCCTCGGCATCATGATTGGCTGTTACGATTTCTGCGGGCACTACGAGTGGACCTTTGGCTGGTTGGAGCAACTCGGCGGGCATGAACTTGTCCGTGATTATTGGTTAGAGGCTATCAGCGAGGACTCACAGCGTCATGCGGCGGACTTGATCGTGAATCAGGGTATCGAAGGCATGAGAAAATATTGGCAGCACACGCTCGAGGAGGAGGCCGCGGATCATGTGATGACCTCCACCGATGAGGTGTACCGGATCGACATGCATCAGTGCCCGTCGAAGGGTTTTCTCATCAAAAACTGCCTGGACCAATATCACGACTACTGTGACCACTGCATGGGCTGGATTGGGCCAATGATGAAGAAAGCCGGATTCGTCGTGGATCACGAACACAACCACTGCGGCCAGTGCTGGTGGGAAATCAGGGCCACAGATGATCTCACACCGCCAAGCAAACCAGGAAACCTCAGCGGCAAAAGCGATGTACGCTTGATGCCGAACTGGAAGTCTAACCTCACTGACCACTATGACCGAGCCACTGATCCAGATGACAAAACGACTCTTCCTTAGCCTGATGATGACTCTATCCATTCACGCTGCCGAATGGGAGACGCTGCGCTCACTGCCCGCTCCCAATGGGGGCTGCTTCAGTGGTGCGGCGGGTTCCAAGATCATCATCGTGGGTGGCACGAACTGGGAGGGCGGCACCAAGAACTGGCTGCGCGCGATTCATGAGTATGACCCGACATCGAAAGTGTGGACAAAGGTCAAAGATCTCGATGCGCCGATCGCTTACGGCACAGAGCTTCAGAATGCAGAAAATTTCGCCTTCATCGGTGGCAGTGATGGCAAGCAGGCGATCAAATCACTCGTGATTTTTGATGGGGTGAAGATTGTCTCTCGTGCAGTGCCTGAGCTTCCTGCTTCAATCGTGCTGGCAGCCGGTGGCACAACAGGTGGCGGCTACTCGATCATCGTCGGCGGCATGGATGATGCGGCGAATGTCGCGGGGATTCAGCGCACGACTCATGGCATCGAAGCACTGACTGGAAAAGTAATGCGCCTTGCTGATTACCCCGGCAGACCCTTCGCTGTAGCTGCTTCTGCGGTTGTCGCAGATGAGCTATTTGTTTTCGGCGGCATGAACTACGACGAGTCGGCCAAGGCCCCGGTCAACTCAACGGAGGCCTACGCATTCTCGCCGAAACAAAATGCATGGCGAAAATTGAAGCCACTCGATTCGCCAAATCGCGGCATGACCGCTATCGCGCTGGATGAACAGCACCTCTACCTCGCTGGTGGTTTCACGGATTCATTCACCGCCGATGCGCTGATTTATGACGTGAAAGAGGACAGCTACCGAATGGCCAAAGCGCTGCCTTATGCCGCCATGGTCAGCCTCGTGAAGCTCGACGGCTTCATCTATTGCATGGGCGGTGAGGACAAGATGAAGTCCCGCACTGACAAATTCTTCCGCATCCCCGTGGCTGAGCTTTTGAAGTGACTTACTTAGCGGTGTAACCGCCATCGACCGGGAGATTCACGCCGGTGATGTAGCGTGATGCATCGCTGAGCAAGAAGATCACCGCGCCGCCGAGGTCGTCATCGTCAGCCATGCGATTAAGCATGGTGTGCTCGCAGTAGCGTGACAAGAATGGCTCGGGCTGGTTATTGAAAAAGCCGCCGGGCGAGAGGCAGTTCACTCGCACACTTTTAGGGCCGTAGAGTGCGGCGTAGAAGCGCGTGAGGTTCTCCATGCCGCCTTTGTGGAAGAAGTAGTCCGGCGGCATATCGCCCATGTTGGTGCCGATGTAGAGCTCGTAGCTCGGCCCGATCATTCCCTGGATGCTACCGATATTGACGATGCTACCACGGCCTGCCCCGGCCATCGATCGGCCGAAGAACCGATG
>JBEBGU010000707.1:0-3038 GCA_040081325.1 Prosthecobacter sp. | reverse complement strand
GTCCACTAAAGTGCCTGTGGGCCCTATCGAGTAGTGGGTATTCCACGCACCCGAGCCGTCTGCTGCAAAGAGGTACTGCCCAGCACACGAAAGGCCCAGCGGCGCGCTGGGCAGGACATGAAAGGCCGTCTCGGTGAAGTTGGTATCACTGAGATCAATCTTCCGAACCAGCCCTGAAGGATAGGCTAAATAGACCCTGTGCAACGGTGCCGAGTAGGCCACGAAACTGGGGATGCCGATCAATGCGCTCGTGGTGAGATAGCGCTGTGTCGCCGGGTCCCAGCGAAAGATGCTTTGACTTCCCTTGTGAAGCAAATGCACGATCCCATTCACATCCTGGAAAATATGATCGGGGGTGAACGGCAGCCCTGCCGCTGTCACTGGCTGGCCAGGCGTCGGCGCAGCGAGTTCAGTCAGCGGTACTGTGCGGGCCTTGATCCCAGATGCCTCCACAGCATCCACGGTGAAAGTCGTCACATTTGCCCCACTCACGGCGATCTTGAAAGGGCTGTAGCTTAGCGTCTTACTGCCTGCTGGAAGCAGGGTCGAGGTATAAGAGATCAGCTCGGAATTGCGGAGCACGATGGGGATGTCCACACCGTGAAAGGCGATGTCCGTGATCACACCGCCGAAGCTGCCCGCATATGTCAGGTCTCCCGTGCCGTACACAGTGCCTGAATTGTCCACCACTCTAGCATCATTCGGGAACACCCATGTCTTCGTCGCGCTAGGGTAGTCACCATGATAGGGACTCGCTCCGCCCACCGTGAAGGCTCCTGCGTCCGTGTAGCTGACGTAGGTGATGTCAGAGGGACTTATCCCAAGTGTGCGACCAAAAATCTTGTTGGCTGTCAGAGCGATGGAAGAACCAGCGACAGCGTCGATGTAGTTCTCGAAAGTGGCGATCTGGGTATTGGTACTCTTGTTGATGCTGATGAACCGCGCATAGAGAGAGTTGGAATGATTCACGAAGAGTAGGTTCCCATCCGTGTGCAGCGCTGAAACGGCGTTGGGCGCATTCACCAGATGCGTCTCTGCACCACCACTTAGATTGTAACGATAGACAGCCGTGCCATAGGCGACGTAAATCCCGTCTGCATCAATGTGCAGCGCCGATGCCGTCCCGCGTGCGGAAGGCAGGACGATGTCAGCAAGCCACATCTGACTCGTCAGATCATAGCGCACCAGCTTTGGTGGTGTGTCGTGGATGAACCAGGAAACACCCGATTGCTGTGCGGTCCCCACCACGGCTGCGCTGACTGATGAAACCGCTCCAGCAAACAGGAGGACGATGGAATAGAGGGTGGCGAGATGGCGCATAAACCGTGGCAGTCGTATCTGGGTTAATAACTAGCAGAAGCTACCTTAAGGCAAAGCCAGCTCGGCTGGCGACTTAATTCTGGAGGCGTGTCGCGTTTTACAGCTTACCCTTGCGCAGGATATGAACTCCGAGCATCCCGAAGGCGATCATGGAGGGTACGGCGAGAAAGTGTAGCCAAACAATGAGCGTGTTCGCGTAGTCGAGGCCTGCGAAGTTGGAGCGTGCCCATTGGAGGACCAGCCAGCCGATGACAAGACTGAGTAGGCCGAGCAGGCTGACGAGCAGAAAAAACAGCGAGCCTTCATTCATCTCGATCAGACGGTGCGTCAGCGCGCGTGGCTTTTCGCTCTCTTGCAGGAACATGGCGGCGGATAGCATGTAGATCTGCGTGCCCATCACGGCAGCTAGCAGCAGCAAGACCTGGCTGTGAATGCCAAAGATGTTCAGGCCACCGAGATTGATCTGTCCTGTAATGCCTGCGATGCCTTGTAGCAGGGTCGCGCCGACGATGAGCAGTGCGCCGGCCAACTCAAACATGCGCGGCCTTTCTGAGAGGATGAACAGCAGATGCCTCATGCCATCGCGCCATGTGCGCAGATGCGGCGTGCGCTCGACGGGAGCAGGGCGCAGACCGGAGACGATTTCCACAGTGCTGGCTTTCTTTTTCAGGGCTTTGATGAGTAGCTCGGAAGCGAACTCCATGCCGCTGGCGCGGATGTCCCAGGTTTCATAGGCGGTCTTTTTCAGGCAACGGAAACCGGAGTTGCAGTCGCTGAGCTTGCCTTTAAAAAGCAGATTGATGAGTCCGGTAAGCACGGGTGTGCCGAGGATGCGATGCAACGTGGGCATGGCTCCTGGCTCGATGGTACCCTTCATGCGCGAGGCGATGCCCATGTCGGTATCGGCCTTCGAGGTTGCGCGGTAGAGATCCAACGAGTGCTCGTAAATGTAGGTGCCATCAGCATCCGCAAACATGACATACTTGCCTTCTGCGGCGGCGATGCCACCGCGCAGCGCGGCCCCGTAACCGCGCTCGGGGACCGGAACTACACGCGCTCCGTGAGCCTCAGCAATCTGGCGTGAGTCGTCGGTGCTGCCATTGTCACCGATGACGATCTCATATTTTAGAGTGGGATCGGCATCGAGTGATTTACGAACGGCATCAATGCACAGCGCGATGGTGCGGCTTTCGTTGAGGCAGGGGAAAACGAAGGTGAGGTCCATGGGGAATTAGCGGGCTAGCAGTTCTTTCGCCGCTTTCTCAATGGTAGGCAGCAAGTTCGCAGGCAGTTCAGTTAGCAGCGGCAGCACGGGGCCGGTATTGGCCACGCCTGAGAGTGTCACGGCGTGATGCAGCACGAGGATGGGACTGTGCGCATTTCGCAGGTCTTCGAGTGGTGTGAAGATTTGGCGGATCTCTTCAGCTTTGGTGTAATCTTTGGCCTGGATGGCGTGAAGCAAATCGGTGCTGAGCTGTGGCTGCACACAGACGCAGCCAGCGGTGAAGCCTGTGATGCCGAAGTCGCGCAGATGCACGATGGATGGCTGCTCACCGATGCCGCTGACGATGAGGTCGGTGTTCACCAGCGTGATGAGTTTGCTGAGGTAGGCGTCCTGCGCGGGGTCGGGCTTCACGACAGCGTATTTGATCCAGGAGATGAGGCCGTCATTCACGAGTTCGGCGGCGAGCTCGGGGGTGATGTAGGACTCGTCTTTG
>JBEBGU010000706.1:0-3040 GCA_040081325.1 Prosthecobacter sp. | reverse complement strand
GGACCAAAGGATTCCGTGAGGCGCTGGCTGAGCGGGGCCTGACCGATCTTACGGGCAAGTCTCCAGATGAAATCGCATTGGCACTGGCTGATCTTCTCGGCGGACCTGCCAGCCTCATAGAGGAAACAGCGTTGCGCGGCGCCCTCATGGAACTTGTGCTCGAATGGTCCGAGGGCGTGCAAGGAATGGACGGGTTGGTCGAATCGGTTACGAGTGCCGCTCAGAATATCGAAGGCGCTCTTCACGCCTTTTTCGGCCACTACATTTTCGAGGTCTTCAAGATCGTAGGCTATCAGGGTGTCCACGCCACGCATGGCTTTGAAAAGGCTGAAAGCATGGCTGGCCAAATTCGAGACTTCATCGATGCCAAGATCGGAGCACTGGAGGCCTCACGTGCCCTTTCATCGGTGGATTGGAACGGTCTCAGTGGCGCGGAGATCGTGGACGGCATAGTCGCAGACACTATTGTGATTTTCGGGGAGGAACCGCAATGAGACAAGAGATTACCATCAAGATTGAGCCGGAGGCCGACATCAAGAAAGAGATCGCCAAGCTATCACTCCATTTTGAGGGACAAACCGAAGATGTCGTTCTTGATGTAAACGCGACGGCGCTGCTGAGAGTATCGCGGGCCGTTCCCGACATTGCTCAGGATTTTCTTTGTATTGCGTCGTGCATCTACGCTGCGGACAAAGCCGTGCCGCGGGATCGAGCTGCCGATAAGTGGACTCGTCACATAGCCATCGAAATCCCTGTCGAGCACGTTGATACATGGTCCGACGTCGCCGATGAACTGTCGGATTGCATTGGCTTCCTCACAGGTGACCGCTGGGAAATATCTTTCAGGCACGGCGAGAAGCGCTTGGTTCAAAAGAAACCCAGAAGGCGGCGCGTCCGATTTAAGCGTGCTACTGGCGACGCGGTTTGCCTCTTCTCAGGTGGATTGGATTCCTTCATCGGTGCTGTGGACTGGCTCACCGAGAATACGTCCGAGAAGTTACTTTTGGTCGGGCACTATGATGGCGATGTTTCCGGCCCTGGCTCGGACCAGAGGAAGTTGAGAGCAATCTGCCAACAGAAATTCGCCGGTCGCTTTGAACTTGCTCAAACTCGGGTTGGTCTATCGTCCGGTGGAGCTGACACAAACTTTCGCCGCCGTTCACTCCTCTTCGTCGCCCTTGGATGTTATTTCGCAGAGCTTCTCGGGGAAGGCGCACCAGTTTTAATTCCGGAGAACGGACCCATAGCGCTGAATTTCCCTTTGACCCCAGCGCGTCGTGGATCATGCAGCACTCGGACAGTTCACCCGCAGTTCATAAAGGGACTCAATCAAATTTTCGAGCGGGTGGGAATTCTCAATCCCGTCTACAACCCCTATGAACTGAAAACGAAGGGCGAAATGGTAGAAGAGTGTCAGGACCAAGTCATGCTCGGAAGGGCATACTCCCTTACTCGTTCATGCGCGAAGTCGTCGCGTCGAGGTCATTGGATCAATATGAAAGGCCCGTCTGGGAAGGCGCCACTCGGGTGTGGGATTTGCATTCCTTGCCTCTTTCGTCGAGCTGCGCTTCATCAGAGCGGTTTTGACAATGAGGTCTACGGCATTCCCGTGGAGCTGATAACTGATCTACATGGTGATGCTAGGGCTGACCTGTTGGCGCTAGTCGCTTTTCTGCGCAGAGGCGACTCTGATCGCGAGATTGCTGCGGGTTTGCTTGGAAACGGGTCGCTCCCACTGAGTAGCCTTTCGGATTATGTAGAGCTGGTGAAACGGATGCGCTCTGAAGTGCTCACGTGGCTGCGGGCAAGCGGTTCGGCATATTTGAAAAACGAGATTCGAGCATGTTGATCGATACCCACTGCCACATTGACCAGTTTCCCTCTCCTGAAGACGTGGTCCGGGAGTGTGAGAAAAGCGCGTTACGTGTGGTGGCGGTCACGAACCTTCCTTCCCACTTCGCAGTCGCTGCCGACAGGCTACGCGGACACAAATTAGTGTCTGCGGCTCTGGGGATGCATCCGTTGTTTGCAGCCAAGGGCATCCGCGAGTTGGCTGCGTTTAAGCGGATGGCGCCTCACTCTAACTTCATTGGAGAGATTGGACTCGATTTCTCCCGCCAAGGCATTGCATCGAAGAACATCCAAGAGCGCGTATTCGAAGAGGTTCTTTGCGCAATCCAGGATCGCCCGCGTTTTATCACTTTGCATAGCAGAGGAGCGGAGGCCGCCGTTTTGGAAGGGCTTCGTCGGCACGGCATCAAGGCGGCGGTTTTTCATTGGTTCTCAGGCGCGGTAAAAGTCCTGGAAGACGTGTTCGCTGAGGGGCATTTCGTATCCATCAATCCGGCTATGCTTTCTAGTGCTAGCGGCCAGCGAGTTATCGCACACTCCCCCAGGGAAAGGATTCTGGTTGAGAGTGATGGACCGTTCACAAAGGTCCACGACCAAGTTTGCAGCCCGCCGAGCGTTGCACTTGTCTATCAGAACTTGGCTTCTCGTTGGAATGTTTCGAATGAGACGGCTGTTGCCTGCATCAAGGCGAACTTTGAGAGCATTCTAGGTAATGTCCCTCCAACTTCACTTTCATGAAACTTCTTCGTCGCCGACAAGGCCACGGTGCAGATCAATTACGAAAGCCGCTTTGGAAAGGCAACCCGACCTTCGACACTGCGCAAGCCATCGCCGTGATGCTGGAGAAACACGGCATCGCCTGCGACTTGATGCATGGCTTTAACTGGGACGGGTGGAATGTCGAATGACGAATTTGGAATGACGAACTGACCGGACTTCGCAATTCGGACTTCTGCATTCACACTTCCCATGGCTCATCCTTGCCGGACAGGAGCACAATCTCGAACAGGAAGACGGCAAGAAGTGCTGTGATGGGAAGCGGGCAGGAGTGCCCGCGCTCCTTTTGGTGCCGGCGGCGGATGGAGGACCATCTGCCGCTCGGGGAAGGCGCGTTGAGGACAACTCGCCCTACACCCGCGTCACTCCATCGCCACGTCGCCGTTGTTGGGCGTGTAGTATTCGATGTAGC
>JBEBGU010000705.1:0-3043 GCA_040081325.1 Prosthecobacter sp. | reverse complement strand
CCTCCGTCGCTACCTCGGCGGTCTGGCTGCAAGCGGCCGTGCTGGGAGTCGTCGGCGCAGGCATGACGCTGCTCGTTTATGGAGCCGTGGCCGTCATCGTGAAGGCGGACGACGTGGGCGTGGCACTGGCGCGCAACTCCCAAGGGCCAGTGCGTGCCCTCGGGCGTGGCATCGTGCTCGGCATGCCGGTATTTTTGAAAGTGCTCAGCCTCGTCGGCATGGTGGCCATGCTCTGGGTCGGCGGCGGCATCCTCATCCACGGCCTGCATGAACTCGGCGTCCATGCGCCGGAGGAGGTTGTGCATCATGCCGCGGAGTTCGTGGCGGGCATGGTCCCCGCCGTGAAATCCTTCCTCGCCTGGCTCGTCGGTGCATTCATCGCCGGTGTGCTCGGCGTCATCGTCGGAGCTTTGGTCGATCCACTCGCCAACTACGTTCTGATTCCTGCTTTTCAGGGGTTCAAGAAGCGCTTGGGGCGGAAGTCAGCGGCCTGAAGGTTACACCGCAAAAGGTCTCTGAACGCCTTGCTTCAGAAGACTTGAAACGTGAAACCAGATACTCGAAACACGGATTTAGGCTCAGCGGTGTCCAAAAACGGCTTCGGCGGCCACAGGATTGTCCTGGGCGATGTGGTGGGTGAGTTCTTCCAGATCAGCCACCGCCACTGGATTGAAGACAACGGTCTTCATGCCTGCTTCAGCCGCAGTTCCGAGACAGGCACACGTCGTCCAGGATTCAGCAGCGCTTCGTCGAGCAGGGATTCAAGCGCCTGACTGGCACGATGCCCGAACACCGTTTGGATCGCTGCTTCCACGGCGGAATCCACAGAGCTGAACTGACCACTGGCGACTTGTTCGCGCAGCAGAGCTTCGGCAGGTGCAGTGAGGGTGGCGGTCATGGCGAAAAGCTATCTCTGGCAGCAAACGAGGCAAGCGGACAAATCGAAGCAGCCAGCCAAAGTATGATGGCAGCAATCATAGTTGTCGTTTGTCAGCCAGTTGCAGCCTGACGTCATTTCCCTCAGGCGGTTGCCTTGTCGCAAAACTCCTTGAATGAGAAGATGCCAGAACACTGAAAGATGGATTCCCAAAACGCTTCAAGGTCCAAATTCCCAGCAGAATGAGCATCAAATGCTTCATATAGATCTGACGTGGTTAGAGCGCAGATCTTGTTTAACCGTGCAGACTTCTCCCAATTGTCAGCAAACGGGCAAGACCGCTCATGTGGAGGTTTGTTAACGGCACTGTTACCGATAAAGATTCCCTTATACAGCTTGTCTCTAAGCTCGGTTCCCCGGTTTATCCAATCCAAGAGCTGCTTCCTGCCTTCCTCCCCGAAATGATCATTCTTTGTGCTTTTGATCTCAAGTACAGCTTCAAAAATTTCGGCACCAATAGTTACCGTCAGCCAACCATCTTCCTTATTCCGCTCGGCCGGTTCCTCTACCTGTCCTCCAAGGAAGCGTAAAACGCTCCAAACTAATGGTTCAAGTATCAACTCTCTCTCGTAGAGAAGGCTCAAGAATTTCCGCTTTTCGGCTCGCTGGCGTTTGATGTCCGACAATTGATAATCGAGCGCCGAAATCTCGGCCTCCACATCACTTATTTTTTTGTCGAGTGCTGCTTGGCCGGGCGCAATGAGTTTTAGAACCCAATCCGGCTCAACTACCGCAGCACTGAATCCGCATAGGTCACGCAAGACCAAACGTATGGTGTCTTCCGGGGACGCTGCC
This sequence comes from Prosthecobacter sp., assembly GCA_040081325.1. Taxonomy (GTDB): domain Bacteria; phylum Verrucomicrobiota; class Verrucomicrobiia; order Verrucomicrobiales; family Verrucomicrobiaceae; genus Prosthecobacter. The sequence goes on along the minus strand of JBEBGU010000705.1, from coordinate 1,311 downwards.
ACAGCGGGCAGAAAAATTAGACTTCCCGAAGTCACAGTTCTATCGAAGCGGTAACCGTGATCGTGGCATATCTGCTGAAGGTTAAGGGTCACCTCAAATGCCAGCGCCTGCCGATATCGGTTTGATGCAAGCATTTGAACTTTGAGTTCCTCATAGCGAGTTGTGTCCTTATATCGGTTCGATTCTGTGACTTTACACTCCGTTAAAGAATAAGCCCATTTCTTGAGTAGTCCCAAGTAGGATTCGAACTTTAGAGCCCCGCGCTCCGCCTTACAATGAACGGTATCGCCACCACCTTCCTGCCAAACAAAAGTTAGGCCGGTCCATGCGAGAAACGGCGATGTCACCGTTGTGGTTGCATAGCCACCTGTGCCAGAGATTTTGAAGGTTGGATTCCCCAGTATGATGAACTGGCCTCCGTGAAACAACACATTACGAACAATTTCGGGATTCAGGATCACGGGGAGATGCGACCAATCAATCGCTTCAGGTTCGTCGATGAAGCAAACCACAACTACCGAATCATAATCACGGTGATTTGGAGCTTCTTTGAGTTTTTCCCAAGGGCAGGAAGTAAGCGTCGCGGTTTCGTTACTGGCATTGAACCCATCAACTCCCAGAAGTAATATTTTATGCTTACGTGTGGACATGGCTGATAGGCAGGGCTGGTGTTAACATCATCATCTGTTTTACCCAAACAAACTCATCTGCCCCGCGTCCTCATCGCTGCGTGCTTTCTTCCGCGTCTTTGCGGGCACGCTCGTTGCTACGGGGACTTCTTTGACGCTTTCGGCGGGCTGGTGGCCGGATTCGAGTTGTTGGAGGACTTCCTTGGCGCGGTCGATGACGTTTTCGGGGAGGCCGGCGAGTCTCGCGACTTGGATGCCGTAGCTTTTTTCGGCGCAGCCGGGGAGGATCTTGCGGAGGAAGATGATCTGCTGGTTCCACTCCTTCACGGCGACGTTGTAGTTCTTCACGGCGCTGCGGCTTTGCGCGAGCGCGGTGATCTCGTGGTAGTGCGTGGCGAAGAGGCAGCGGGCACCGATGTGATCATGCAGGTGCTCTGCGACGCTCCAGGCGATGCTGAGGCCATCGAAGGTGCTCGTGCCGCGGCCGATCTCGTCGAGGATGACGAGGGAGCGCTCGGTGGCGTTGTTGAGGATGAGCGAGGTCTCGTTCATCTCGACCATGAAGGTGCTCTGGCCGCGCGCGATGTCGTCGCTGGCACCGATGCGGGTGAAGATGCGATCCACCAGGCCGATCTCGGCGCTGGCGGCGGGCAGGTAGCTGCCGATCTGCGCCATCAGTGTG
>JBEBGU010000704.1:0-3046 GCA_040081325.1 Prosthecobacter sp. | reverse complement strand
ATATACTCCATGCTATCAATCCGCCAGATCGTCTCTGCCACTCTTGCCACTCTGCTGGCAGGCGGGGTTTGGCCGATCACGGCCCGTGCCTATCTCGGCAGTTTCGAGGAGCAGGATGGGTATCGAATCCCTGGAACAGGCCAGATGGCATCACTGAATTTTGCCGGGGATGCCCAGTTTTATCTGAGCAATAACGTGGCCAATGGTCTCACGGGCATCGTGCCACCAGGCGCGCTTCCCAACACCCTGGGCGACGCGACTCACGGAGCTGATTTGAGCCGCTACAACGCCGGACGTTACGGATCAAACAACAGCGGTCCTGGCGGCATGGCGGCAGACATCGCCGACAACTCGGGCTCATGGAAAGCACTCGCGGGTGGGCGTCTAAATGAAGACATCGGAGCGCCGCTGTATCAGGGCAGTAATCTGCATCGCGACTACATCGCCGCGTATGGGTACACGAATCCACATGGCGGCAGCCAAGTGCTCAACGTGTTGGCGACGGATGTGAATCTTCGTTACAACTACCAGCTCGACTCGCGTGATTTGAACGGTGTGAATCCATTGCTGATGAGCGACAAGATGATCGAGTTGACCTTCTGGAATTGCCCCTCTGACTATGATGAAACGGTGCTCACCAATGTGCTGGGCATGACCTTTAAAGACTCTATTGGTCAGAGCCTGCTAGAGATCGGCTACACGGGTGACAATTTCCTGCAATATCGTGTCGGTGGTGCAGCCACATGGCAGACAACCGCACTCAATCTTGGCAGTCAGGGCTGGTCACAGATCGCGCTAACCATCAATACCTACACGAACAGTATCAGCCTTGCTGCCGCTGCTTTCGATGATCAGACTTCGACGCTGGACCCAATGACCACCGTCACAACAGATGAAGCCATCGGATTCGACACTGACAGTCTGACCGACATCCAGTGGGATGCCGTGGGCCAAGTCGGCTTCAAAAACTTGTTCGACGATTTTAACTTCACCGTGACCCCTGTACCCGAGCCAGGGAGTGCGCTGATGGTGCTGCTGGCGGGACTGTGGGGAATGCGTCGGAGACGGAGACTGTTGCTGGATTACGCCTGTAGATAAGGCCCTCAATAATTTCTCAAGGCGGGAAGAAATTATTAACCTGTTCTTTTTTCCACAACCAGCTTGGCGATCCTCCACGATCAATCTGAAAGCCGTGCTTATCATTGATCTTGATCACAAACATAGGGTCTGAGTCTGGTCGCCAGATCATTGGGTAAGTCTTGATTTTTGCCAACTGCCCAGGCTCGATAGTCGCAAGCAGTTCATCTAACGACGTGGGGAGCTCTTGCCGATTATTTAATAGTTCCCGAATGCGATACGAGATCTCCCAGACGGGTTCCACTTTTGGTTCGGCCTCCCAGTAGTAATGATACTCATGCCATACAAAACCATATAAAGCTGCAAAGCCAGCAGCCATGGCGAGCGCTATCACGCAGAGAACTTTGAGGAGCTTCTTCATACACTCCCAGCCTTCATCTCGCCCATCAGCCATTCACAGGATCTCCAGGCGAGGGCCATGATGGTGAGAGTGGGGTTCTTGTCGGGGTTGCTGGGTAGGACGGAGCCGTCCATCAGGAAGAGATTTTTCACATCCCAGGTTTGGCAGTACTGATTGGTCACGGAGTCGCCTGCTTTGCTACCCATTCGGGCTGTGCCGACCTCGTGGATGATCTCGCCGGGACGCTGGATGGCGTCGCGACCGCTCTGCGGACTGGCCTTGCCGCCCATGCCTTCGATCAGTTCGGCGAAGGTCTGCTGCATGTGCTCCGCCTGCTTGATTTCATGATCGCTCCACTTCCAGTGAAAGCGCAGAACAGGTATCCCCCACTGATCGACAACTTGAGGGTCCAGTTCCGCATAACAATCTTTGTTCGGCACCATTTCACCACGTCCGCTGAAGCTAAAGGTCGCACCGTAGTAGCGGCGTGCCTCCTCCTTGAGCTTGCTGCCATAGACGCCTGGGCTGGACGTGTCCAGTGAGCCAAAACTGCCGATCTGCGGCATGCGCCGCCCGCCACCCATCTCGATGTGATAACCGCGCGCAAAGCCGAGTTTGGCGTGATCATTCACCAGCCACCAAGGCGAGTACACATGCAGCCCGCCAGCGCCGTCTTCATTGAGAATCGGCGCATCTTCGAGCGCTGGAATGTGTGCTCCGAGCTTCGTGCCCACGCTGTCCATGAGGTTCTTGCCGACCTGTCCGCTGGAATTGGCGAGGCCCGCCATGTCCTGCGACTTGGAGTTCAAAAGAATGCGTGAGGTTTCACAGGTGCTAGCCGCCACGATGACCACGCGCGCCTTCACCACGGCATCTCGGCGTGTCTTTTTGTCGATGTAATGCACACCCGTGGCCTTGCCGCCTTCCATCGTCACCTCACGCACCATCGCATCGGTGATGATGTCGAGATTCCCCGTCGCCAGCGCAGCGGGAAGCAGCACGGTAGTGCTCTGGAAGTTCGCGCGAATGCTGCACCCGCGCAGGCAGTCCGTGGCCCAGAAGCAGGCAGCGCGCGACATCATGTCTTTGCCCAGAATCTCCTGTGCCTTCGGGTTGTTCGGGAAGAGCTGCTTCGGCAGATTCTTCCAGTCGAGCGGCTGACTGAGCACCGCGCGATGTGCCGCCACAATGGGCACGCCGCCCTTCTTGCCCGACTTCTTCGCCATCAGCTCGCCGAGACGCGGCTTTGGCGGTGGCAGCAACACACCAGGTGAGGAATTCGGCGCGTTGGCGATGCCATCGTTCTCGCCATAGACGCCGATTAGTTGCTCCACGCGGTCATACCACGGAGCCATATCATCGTAGCTCATCGGCCAATCAAACCCGAGCCCGTCACGCGACTTCGGTTTGAAATCAAACTCACCAAAGCGCAGCGAGATGCGGCCCCAATGATTCGTGCGACCACCAAGCATCCGCGAGCGCCACCACCAGAAGTCACCCTCCGTGCCCGGCTTGTTCGTGTAGGGCTCGCCCGGCACCTGCCAGCCGCCGTCGATCATCGCATCGTAA
>JBEBGU010000703.1:0-3047 GCA_040081325.1 Prosthecobacter sp. | reverse complement strand
GGCGGTAATCGGCTAAGCGCTGCCAAGTTCGCGTAGCAGAGCTTGATTCAGGCGAATGCCGGCTTCGAGATTGGCGATGGGGAAGTTTTCGTTGGGGGCGTGGGCTTGGCAGTCTGGCAGGGCTAGGCCGAGCAGCAGGGTGTCGGCATTGAGAACGTCTTTGAAGGCTTGTACGATGGGGATGCTGCCGCCTTCGCGGATCAGGGCGATGTTGCCACCGAACGTGGTCTTTAAGGAGCGCTGGGCTGCTTGTCCGAGTGGTGAGTTCGGGTCCATGAGGTAGGCGCTGCCGGTGTGGCCGCGCTTGATTTCGAGTCGTACGGCTTTGTTGGCAAACTCGCGCAGATGAGCTTCGGCGAGATCGAGGATGCGTTCGGGGTTTTGATCAGGCACGAGTCGGAAGGAGAGTTTGAAGAAAGCTTCACGCGGGATGACAGTTTTGGAGCCTTCTCCCTGATAGCCGCCGCCGATTCCGTTCACTTCGGCTGTCGGGCGTGCCCAGCGGCACTCGCGCTCGGTGTAACCGGGTTCTCCAAACAGGGCAGGGACACCTGTGAGCGCCAGTGTCTCCGCTGCGCCATCGCCGAGGCCGGCCCAGGCGGTGCGCTCCCACTCTTGCAGGGTCCGCACGCCATCGTAGAAACCAGCGATCTGCACGCGGCCTTCGGCATCGTGCAGGGTCGAAACGAGGCGCGCGGCCATCGTTGCGGGGTTTGCGACAGCACCACCAAAGATGCCTGAGTGAAGGTCGATACTCGGGCCATGAACTTTGACCTCCATGCAGGCGATGCCGCGCAGCCCATAAGTAAAAGTTCCCACGCCTTCAGCCACCATGCCGGTGTCAGAGATCGCGACCACATCGCAGGCTAACTCCTGGCGGTGCGCTTCAAGAAAGGGTTTTAAATTGGGGCTGCCGATCTCTTCCTCACCTTCAAAGAGGATGGCGAGATTGACTGGCAGATCATTGTGCTGGGCCAGCGTTTCAGCCAAACCGGAGACGTGAGCGATGAGCTGGCCTTTGTTATCCGTGGCTCCACGGCAGTAGATGCGGCCCTCGCGGATAGTTGGTTCAAAGGGTGGTGAAAGCCACTCGCTCAATGGCTCCACGGGCTGCACATCGTAGTGGCCATATAGCAAGACGGTGCGGCGACCGGCGACATGCTTGTTCTTGGCGACGATCACCGGATGGCCCGGCGTTTCATGGAGCTCTGTCGTGAGTCCCATGCTCTTCAGTTTGGCCACCAGCCAGTGGGCGCAGGCGCGTGTATCATCGTTGCGTTTGGAGTCCGTAGAGACGCTGGCAAAGCGCAGGCAGGTGAGGAGATCGTCGAGGGCTGGCATAGAGGCGCGGAGAGTGACTCAATGCCTACGTCTGTGCAAGCGGTGGAGGGTTGAAGCCTTCGTTTAAGGCCGTCTTTAAAAGAATTGAGGCTGAGCGGCTCCCGACCGCCCAGCCTCCTTTGTTTGCATCAACCTCAACACTGTCCTGTGTTTCCACAGGGGCTTTAGCAACATTCAATCACTCTCAAGACCAGCTTGGTGGAATCACTCCCACGTTCACTGTTGAAGCTGTTAGAGGAGCCTCATGGGCACTTGTTGAAAGAAAGTTAAATTTATTTTTCTGCGCCGCCAGCGGCCTGCTCCCACTGCTGCCGGTAGTGGTCGAGCCGCTCCTTCACACGAGCTTCCATGCCGTGTGTCGTGGGCTCATAGTATTGCTTGCCGCCGTCCAGACAGCGCTGTGGCACGAATCCGCCGTCGAAGTCATGAGGGTAGAGGTAGCCGACTCCATTGCCCAGGTTTTCGGCTCCCTTGTAATGGGAGTCACGCAGGTGCTTCGGCACGGGCAGGGTGCGGCCCATTTTCACGTCTGCTAAAGCCGCGTCGATGGCGACGTAGGCACGATTACTTTTCGGGGCAGTCGCCATGTAGATCGTGGCGTGGCCGAGGATGATGCGGGCTTCTGGCATACCGATAAACTCGACGGCCTGCTGCGCTGCCACGGCCACTCGCAGGGCATTGCTATCAGCCATGCCCACGTCTTCACTCGCGGCGATGACGATGCGGCGGGCGATGAATCGAATGTCTTCCCCGGCATACAACATTTTGGCCAGCCAATAAATCGCCGCGTCTGGATCGGAAGCGCGCATGGATTTGATGAAGGCGCTGATCGTGTCGTAATGCGCATCACCATCGCCATCATAGACAACCGTCTTTTGCTGCACTGACTCTTCTGCCGCAGCTAGATCGATCACTATTCGCCCCTCGGCATTGGGTTTCGATGAGAGCACGGCTAGCTCCAAGGCATTCAGGCACTTGCGAGCATCGCCATCGGCGACATTCGAGAGATGGAGGATAGCCTCATCGGTGATGGAGGCTTTCCAGCGACCCAGGCCAAGCACGTCGTCGTTGAGGGCGCGCTTCATCAGCCATTGCAGGTCCTCTAATCCAAGAGGTTCAAGCGTGAAGACCTGCGAGCGGCTCACCAGTGGGCTGTTGACATAGAAGTACGGATTGTGCGTCGTCGCGCCGATGAATCGCAGGGTGCCGCGCTCAAGATGTGGCAGCAGCACGTCCTGCTGAGCTTTGTTAAAGCGGTGTAGCTCATCCACAAACAGCACGGTGCCCTGGTTGTTGAGCTTGCGCAGTTTGGTCGCGGCATCGGCTTCTTTGCGGATGTCGGCGACGCTGCTCTCCAATCCGCTCAGTGTCACAAAGCGCGACTTCGTTTCCTGACTGATGATGTGCGCCAGTGTTGTCTTGCCGACCCCAGGTGGCCCGTAGAGGATGATGGAGGAAAAGCGATCTGCCTGCACCGCGCGGCGCAGGAGTTTGCCCTCTCCTAGGATGTGCGCTTGCCCGGCATACTCCTCTAGAGTTCTGGGTCTCATGCGCGATGCCAAGGGTGCATCTGCCTGAGCATCAGAGCCAGGCATTGAGGGGGCAGGGGAGTTGAAAAGATCGTCGCTCATTAAGGCAAGCGCAGTCGTGCAACCATCTCGGCGGCACGACAAGCGCTTATCTCAAAGGGTGACTCAAGGCACCAG
>JBEBGU010000702.1:0-3051 GCA_040081325.1 Prosthecobacter sp. | reverse complement strand
TTCGTTGAGATGGGGATCGTTGATGAATCCCTTCCAGCCGACCGTGGTGCGTGGCTTTTCAAAATAGACGCGCATGACGATCTCCAGATCGGCGCTGTGTTTCTCACGCGCTTGCTGAATGAGCGTGGCGTATTCGAGCGCGGATTTGTGATCGTGAATTGAGCAGGGGCCGACCACGATGAGCAGGCGGTCGTCCTGATGACTGAGGATCGCTTCGGCCTGCTTGCGTGAGCTTTCGATGAATGACGCTCCTGCTTCATTGAGAGGCAGGTCATGCATGAGAAGAGCCGGTTGGATCAGCGGCAAGATCTCTGCCACGCGGAGATCGTCAGTAGGATGGGATTGGCTCACAAGTCAGTCGGGTTAAAAAAGGGCGGGCAAAGTGGGCGCTTTTGCTGGAATGGCAAGCAGCCTATCAGCCCAGCGCTTGTTCTTGAGTAGCTGCCGCCCCCGGTCAGGCAGCGTTGGCTGCCACCGCTCCCGACGTGGTGCAGTCCGCTGGGAGTCGGGTGCGAACAGCCGATACCCGTGCCTGCTCAACGCCAGTAGCGGTGGTCATGCGGATTCTATTTATTACGGAAAATAGAGTCATTCATTTAATTTGGAAAGGTTTATATTCTAGCGGGCTGAGATTTTTAACCCGCTTCTCACGCGCGCTTAAACCTCTAACTGAATGCCCAGCTCACAGACCTGTCTCGGAGGCAGATCAAAGTAACCGGTGGCAGGGCGGGACATACGGGAAAGCATGACGAAGAGTTTTTTACGCCACTGGGCCATCTTGCCCGGTCCGTTGGTGAGGAGAACTTCCCGGCTCTGATAGAAGGTGATGCCGTTCTTTTTGAGTTTCGTCTTCTCCGCCATGGCTTGCACCAGATCATCGAAGACCTGCGGAGACTCGGCGAATCCGTAGCGGAGAATTACTCGGTAAAACTCGTCGCAATGCTCTTCGACGGTGTGACGAGTTTCATCACACACATAGGGTGAGTCCTCGAAGCGGACGGTGAGCAGGATGACTTGTTTATGCAGCGCTTTGTTGTGCTTCAAATGGTGAAGCAGGGCCAGAGGCAGGCCGTCTGCGCTGGCCGACATGAAGACGGCTGCGCCGGGGACTCGGATGATGCGATCCTTTTTAATTTCATCGACCAGGAACTGCACTGGCAGGCGGCCACGCTGCATGGCCTGGAAAAGAATGGCGCGGCCATCGGTCCAGGTTTTCATAATAATCCAGATAAGCAGACCGATGACGAGCGGGAACCAAGCACCAGCCATGAATTTGAGCAGGCTACCGGAGACGTAGCCGATTTCAGGGATGAGGAAGATGATCACCGGGATACCCGCTTTCCAAAGTGGCCACTGCCAAACTTCACGTGCAACGAGGAAGAACAGCAGGCTGGTGAAAGTCATGTCGAGTGCCACCGACAAGCCGTAAGCAGCCGCTAGATTTGTGGACGATTTGAAATGGAAGACGAGCGCTAGGCAGGCGACCATGAGGAGGTAATTTACCTGCGGCATGTAGATCTGGCCACGCACGTCGGGGTTGGTATGGATGATCTTCAAACGTGGCAGATAGCCAAGCTGCACGGCCTGCTGGGTCAGCGAGTACACGCCGGTGATCATCGCCTGAGAGGCAATGATGGTGGCGGCGGTGGCCAGAAGGATGACTGGAATGAGAGCGACCTGGGGAACGAGGCTGAAGAAGTGGTGAAAGCCGGGCTGGAGGGCGGCATTTACGTCGGAGAGAACGAGCGCGCCCTGGCCGAGGTAGTTCAGCATGAGGGATGGCAACACGATGAAATACCAACTCCGCACCAGCGGTGGCCGGCCAAAGTGACCGATGTCTGCATACATCGCCTCACAACCCGTGACGGCCAGGAGGACGAGGCCCATCAGCACAAAACTATCGTGACCATGATGCAGGAGGAAATTCACACCATGGTGCGGTGACAAAGCGGAAAACACGCCGGGATAGCTGCTGATATTGATGATCCCGAGAACGGCTAGGGTAATGAACCAGAGAACCATGATCGGTCCAAAGGCCTTGCCGATGCGAGCCGTGCCGTGGCGCTGAACGAGAAACAGTCCCATGATGATGACGGCGGAAATGGGCACAACGTAGTGTGCGAGTCCTGTGCCGAGTTTGGCATCAAGCAGAGCCAACCCCTCGACAGCCGAGAGCACTGAAATGGCCGGAGTGATCATGCCGTCCCCATAGAGCAGACAGGCTCCAAAGATTCCGATGAGCACGATCGCTCCCGTCGTCTGCGGTTTGAAGCTGCGCTTCGCGGAGCGGAAAAGGGTGAGCAAGGCAAACATGCCGCCCTCTCCCTGGTTGGTGGCTCGCGTGATGAAGCCGAGGTACTTGAAGCAAACCATGACGATCAATGACCAGAACATCAGAGAGAGCGGGCCGAGCACACCCAGCGGATCTCCAGGTGTGGGTTTAGCGTGATGGAGGCACTCTTTGAGCGCGTATAGCGGACTCGTGCCGATGTCTCCGAAGACCACTCCCAAGGCCACAAGGGCTAGGGACCAACTATTTGACGATTTGTGTTCTGACATGGGGAATCTCCGGGGTGTGACCCGAAGCCCTGTTGAATCCAGGGATCAAGCTTGTGAACCCAAACCGCCCTTTTGGCAAGAGGCATTCCCACAGTCGCCTTGGAGCACAGGATGCGGATGAACAGCTAAAAGTCACGCTCCCAAAATTTCACGAGCGCCTTGCACGCTCTGTGCTAGACATCCGGCCCGCTTCCCCCGAGCGCTTTATTTTCACCCTCTAGAATCATGCCCAAAAAGACCATCCGCGACCTCGAACTCAGCAACAAACGCGTCCTCGTCCGCGTCGATTTCAACGTCCCTCTCGACGAGAAAGACGGCCAGATGGTCATCACCGATGCCACCCGAATTCAGGAGACACTGCCGACGCTGAAAGCCCTGCTCGCTGCCGGTGCCAAGGTCATCCTTTGCTCACATCATGGTCGTCCGAAGGGTCAGCGTGATCCGAAGGAATCCCTCGCTCCTGTAGTTCCTGCGCTCAGCGAACTTCTGGGC
>JBEBGU010000701.1:0-3052 GCA_040081325.1 Prosthecobacter sp. | reverse complement strand
GTGGTGAAGTCCCAAGTAGTCGTATCGGCAAAGCCAGCGTAGTCGTTTCCAGAAACGTCCTCGATAGCACCAGCGGTGATTTGCACATAATAAGTGTTACCGGAAACTAGTGGATTGGTCGGATCAATTGTCACCGTGGCATTACTCACGGTGACTTGTGTAGAAGTGACGTCGATGGCTTCGATCAAGGCATTGCCAGTGGTGTTAAAGATGGAGATCGTGCCGGCAACACCCTTCTGGACAAGTTCATTGAAACGAATGGAAAGGTTCGAGTTGAGCGGGAAACCGCTGAAGCCATCTGCCGGAGTCAATGCGGCGACGAGTGGCACGTCATTGTCTGTACCTGGCGTCTGATTGACGGTGAACTTGAGCGACGGATCGCCAGGATCAAAGGTGTTGCCTTTGCCAGAGTAGGTGATGGCAGCGGTAGGCGTGGTAGCAGCGAGAATGATGCTAAATTCGGCACCCGCATTGAGCTGAGCGAGTAGCGCAGGTTCGACAGCACTCAGGTTGAGAGTGAAGGTATTTGGAAGACCGCCTTGTGCCGGTGTGGTGGCCGGGGTGTAGGGGAACACTCCGAGTGAAACGGGAGCGAAGGTGTAGTTCGCGTTGTTGATGCCATTGGCAGTGGCTGTGTTAAAAACCTTGCCAGTGAAGTTGCCGTTCATCTGATCGGTGGTGAGGAAAAACTCCAACTCAGTGCCTGCGGCGAATGTCCTATTATTCGTCGTCAGCGTGTATTCAGCCGTGACGATGTTGTCGATGTTCGCTGAGCCTGGGAGTAGGAAATCGACCTTGTTGAATCTGAAGTTCGCGATGCTGTAAACCGCAAAGGTGCCCAATGCGCTACCCTCAGCATAGTGGTCTGCTGATGCGAAACCGCCAGTCGGTCTGGCTGCACCAGTCGCGGAGGTCACATTGGTGGCCAAGTAGGCTTGCTGAGTGATGCCTGTCGTGAAGTTCCAAGTCGTTTGATCACCGATGCCCGCGTAATCATTGCCAGCGATGTCTTCAATGGCTCCTGCGGGAATCTCCAGATAGTAACCCGTGGAGTTCGCGAATGCAGCAGTCGGCGTGATTGTCACGGTGCTGCCAGCAACCACGACCTGCGTGGAGGTGACAGCGATGGTATCAAAGATGCCGCCGCTGTTTTTGATGAGAATGTTACCAGTGCCTTTTTTGACTGGCTCACTGAAGGTGATGGAAGGCGTCGCCGAGTTGGCCACTCCGGTTGCATCGTCCAAAGGCGAAAAGCTGGCGACAGTAGGCGGAGTCATATCGGCAGCGAGTGTCGTGAAGTTCCACGCCGCATTGCCGCTGATGCCCGCGTAGTTGTTGCCAGCGAGGTCTTTGATAGCTCCGGCAGGAATTTCGATATAGAAACTCGTTGCATTCACGAAAGCCGAAGTCGGTGTGATGGTCACCGTGTTGGTTGAAACCGCTACCTGACCGGAAGTCACATCAATGGTCGCTAAAGTCGTGTCGTCGCTGATGTGCTTGATGAGAATGTTGCCCGTGCCTTTCTGCACAGCCTCGTTAAAGGTGATGGCTGGAGTGGCATTGACCGCCACACTTGTGGCACCATCGAGTGGAGAAAAACTGCTCGCTAGCGGTGCTATCATATCGCCACCAGAAGTGGTGACTGTGCCATCGATTTGAAGGTCCGTGGCCGTGGTGTTTGCGACATCGAATATATACCAAGTTCCAGTCGCGCCGGTCGCGCCATAATTGACGATGCGGAAGGTAACAGTTGTTCCTGACAGCACATTTTGCAGTGCGGAAATGCCAGAAAGATCAATCGCGGGCAACGAGGCTCCTCCGCTTGTGCTAACTGTGTAGCTCACTGTCGTGATGTCCGTGAATGACCCGGCACCTAACTGATACTGCACGAGAGCAGATGCTGCTCCAGAACCCGAGCGCCGATAATCAAATTTGCTGATCGAACTGAGCGAGAAAGTATAACCAGAGTTAGGAGTGATGGAAAACGTCGCGAATTGATTCGCAGTGATGGCTGCGGCTGAAGTGGTGCTGTTCCAATTATTGCCGCCCCATCCGCGTGCCGCACCACTGTTAATGGTGGTCACACCCGCACCACGGGTCAGGCCACCTACGGTGACATTGAGATCGCTTTCCGTTGCCGCCAGAGGCGACGGCCCATAATTCGCCGCACCTCCAGGCAACGTACTCACATTCCAACCAGCAATGGGGGCCGCGACGAGAGTCGAAGCAGATAAAAATAGGTAGAAAAGGGAAAGTAGATTTTGTTTCATGGCAGCGTGGGGGATCGCGCCATCTCATTCATCACTTCATCGTGTGCCGCATTTCATGCCGCGTGAATCATTCGTCACTGCCTGTTACGTCACATTATTTTTTGTAACGTTTTGAGTGATGGAATTGTCACTCAATGATTGGCGGTTCGAAGGCTATTTCTTCTGACCAATGAACATGCCGTAGTGCCACAGGCCCGCATAGGCGGGGCGTCGAATGTCAATGAGAGTGGCAAACTCAGAGCGTAAATGTGGCCAGAGCTGGCCCTCCATACGCACATGATTGACACCCATCCATCGGCGGAATGTAGCGGACTGAGTATGAGAGAAATCAACCACTCCCATGAGGCCTTGTGGGCGCAAGTCTTGAGTGGCCGTCTGAATCGCTTTCTCCCATCCAGGATTAAACATAGTTAGGGCGTAGGAGCATAAGACGAGATCAAAGTCGCCGCTGACGGGTGTATCATAGGACTGCTGGACGAGCGTGACGCTGCGTACTTTTTGCTGCGCCACTTGCAGCATGTCAGACGATAGATCGACTCCAGTGATCTCAGCTAAAGGGAAGAGGCGGCGCAGGCTGAGTAAGTTCCTGCCTGTGCCGCAGCCGACCTCTAAGATGCGCTTTGGGCGCTCAATGCCAGCAATGCGCTGGAGAATATGCTCACGGCCGAACAAAAAACTCCAGCGCGTGGCGTCATAGATTTTTGCGTGCAAGGCGTAATAGCCTTGTAGGGCTGTTTGAGGCGTGGCTGCGATCATGCGATGACTTCGGCAAAGTGTGTGCT
>JBEBGU010000700.1:0-3058 GCA_040081325.1 Prosthecobacter sp. | reverse complement strand
CCATCATTGCGACTGAGCACGGTATCGGTGGCGACTTCCTGGAAGTCATCTTTGGCCGTGGCCATGAGTGCGAGTGTCTTGACTGAAGCCTTCTTCGAATCGACGACGACCAGGAGCTGGCACAGCTCGCGATTGATCATGTCATTTTCAGCGGGATAGCCAGCCTCCAGCTTTGTCGCTATCTTCTCGCAGACTTCAGCATTGGGTTTGCCGAGACGAATCAGCACAAGTTGCAGCGCACGCAGCGCGCCCAGCTTTTGATTGAGGTTCAATTCGGCACCTTCGAGCTTGCCGAGTGCGATGAGTATCTGCCCCTGCAACTCCGCCTTCTCTGGGGTGACATTGCCGATAGGGCCAGACGAGGTGCCGGTGGGCTTCGCGGCAGGTTTGCCACCTTCATTACCCGCACCGCCACCACTCACGCGGGCAAGTGCGATGATGGACTCGATCAAAGCCTGCGGATGAGTTTCAGCCAACGCCTTGTCTTTCCAAAGCTCGACTGGCAGACGCTCGATGGCGACGCGCGCGGCGTAGCGCACATGGCGGTCGCTGTGGCTGAGGTATGGCCACGCTGCAGCGAGGATCTTCTGCGGGTCGCCACCATCAGAATGCATGGCCTCCAGCGTCTGACGCATCCGCGTCTCTTCATCCAGCGGCAGCGCTTTGACAGCAGCGGTGGATTCCTCACCAACATAGGTCACGCGATAGACTCCCGACTGTGATTTACGACCACCGACCGCAAAATACATCGCACCATCCTGCGGATGAATGACGACATCCGTCAGCGGCAGTGGTTTGCCAAAAACGAACTCTTCTTTCTCGGCGAGGAAGCTGCCGCCTTTCGGCTGCAAGTTGATGGCCCACATGGTGCCGTAGGTCCAGTCGTTGATGAAGACCGCGCGCTGATACTTCGCAGGAAACTTGGCGCCATTGCCGCTGACCACACCTGTCGGGCTGCCGGGTCCGATGTCGATCGTGGTGGGCAGGCTGTCTGGATAGTATTGCGGCCACTTGCCGCTGCCACTGCGCCAGCCGTAATCGGCACCGCTGACGCAATGATTCACGCGCGTGGGTCGATACCAAGGCGAGCCGATGTCCCACTCCATGTCAGCATCGTAGGTGAAGAGTTCGCCACTGAGATCAAAGGTGATGTCGAACTCGTTGCGGAAACCGTAGCAGAAGAGTTCCAGGTTCTTTCCATCCGGGTCCATGCTGCACACATAACCACCAGGAGCCATGATGCCGCGAGCGTGGCCATTGGCATCCCACATGCGTGGCAGGATGTGGTCTTCATCCCAAATCTTCGCGGCTCGGCTTTTCTCGATGCCTTCAGGCAGCTTCGTGTGATTGCCGCAGTTGAAGAAGATGCGCTTGCCATCGGGGCTGACGATCATGCTGTGCAGTCCGTGCTCACCGCCGCCAGCCATCGTGTGGAGCTTTTCGGTCTTGTCGTATTGATCGTCGCCATTCGTGTCGGTCAGGCGGTAGAGGCCGTTGTCTTTGCCATTCTCATTCACCATCACATAGAGGGCGTTGAAGGCGTAGAGCAGGCCGTGTGCCTTGCCCATTTCGACGGGCAGTTTCTCAGGCTTCAGATTCTCTGTCTTGCCAATGGCGGGAACGCTCATGCGGTAGATACTGCCGTATTGATCGCAGGCGATCAGGCGGCCTTTGGCATCCACCGTCAGCGCCACCCAGGAACCTTCCTGATCCTTCGGCACGTTGTAGAGTTTCTCGACTTTAAATCCTTTCGGCACGGTGATCTCTGCCGCTGCGATGCTGTCGGCTGGAGCACTTGCTTTGCCTTTGTTAGCCTTGCCATCGAGTGCCATGCCCCACGGCCCTTTGCCATACTGCTCCACGATGATGACGGGCTTCCATTCTTCTTTGCCCGTGGTCGTGGCCTCCCACTTGCCGCTGGTTTCCACGAGCACTTTCTCGGCACCATTCGCCACCTTGATCGTCAGTCGAGCGATGAGCGCTGCGACCCCGCCTTGATTGCGGGCATTCACGATGAGTTCATTAGCTTCACCGCGCTTGATATCCTTGCTGATGTCCACCTTCGTCGGCTCCTGCCAGTCTGGATTGGTGAGCACCTTTTTGCCATTGAGGATGGCATCAGCACCATTGTCGCAGGTCACTTCCAGCGTGGCAAAGTGAGCATTGGCAGGCACTTCAAAGCGGTGCCGAAAAGTCACTGCCTTGTCCTTGTTGCCGTCTTTGGAAAGCCAGATCCACTGCGGGGCAGCATGAAGCGTGGTGGCGGCAAGAATGAGTGTCAGGAGAAACGAGCGCATAGTGAGGCCGGACAGAACGCAGCATTCTGGGTAGGTTGTTCACGCTTCAGCGTGTTTCTTTGAATCCCAATCGCACGCTAAAGCGTGAACAACGAACTCAGCACCCTAGCATCGGCTCCACGTTCGGAGCACCGCCTTTAGGCGGAATCTGGGAGCGCCGTCACCATCCCAGAACCGTCTGAAGCCGGTGCTCCGAACGCCTCACGCCAGCATTGCGCGGAACTCGGGTTCGCTGAGGATCTTCACGCCCAGCTTGGTGGCCTTGTTCAGCTTGCTACCGGCGTCCTCGCCAGCGAGCAGGTAGGTGGTCTTGCCGCTGACTCCACTGCTGACTTTGCTATGGTTATCTGAGCACGCTCATCTCAGAAACCCACAACACATACACTCATCGTTCCCCGCGCACGAAAAGCTGACCGATATTGCGCTTAAGTGCCTTCTCCTCCGCCGCGAGCCTGCTCTTTTCTCGTTCAATGGAAACAAGAGCAGATTCCTCAACGGCCAACCTCTCGACCAACAGCTGACACTCTCTAGTAGCTAAAATTTGCTTCAGTAATTCGGTCTGACTTTGATCAAACAACAGCTCCTTGTCTCCAGAAACCAACGCTCTCTTGTGCTTGCACTGCTGCTGTAGCAAACCGGCCTTACAGCTACAATGCACGGTCATCAGCCCTTCCAGCACACTAAACGTAACGTCATAAGGCGCTCCCGAACTGCTTTTGGCAAGTAATGTGGTCTTCATAAATCGAGTATAAATATTAGAT
>JBEBGU010000059.1:0-11484 GCA_040081325.1 Prosthecobacter sp. | reverse complement strand
GCGACGCGATGGTCGTGGGGCATGAAATGACTGTTGATCGGAAGCGATGGGATGAGCGTGAGCAGGAAGCCGTGCGTGTGGATACACGCCTGGAGCTGGAGCCTCGCGGACGTCGAGAGTTGGTTGCGGCGAGGTTCTTCAAGGACAGTGCCGCAGCGTGGAAGTTCATGCTGGCGAATCCTTCGGGAAAGACTGTGAGTTGTCTGGTTTCACCAGCGGGTGATGTGGTCGCGTGGGATCAATTTTGGTCGAGCCCTCAGGTCTGGGCTATGCTCATCGGTTCCATGCTGCTGATCCTTGGTCTCTGGCAGCTCGTGCGTTGGCCGAAGGTCCGAGTTCGTGACGACGCAAAGCCAGTTTTGTTTTGCTCGATATTTCTGCTCGCTGGGATTTTGGGAGCCTCGCTGATGTGGCCAGCTTTGGTGACTCGGGTGAGGGCTGCTGGCTGGGATATGGTCCCGTGCAAATCCGTCGAGAGGCGCAGCGTCTCGTCCGGCAAATCGTCCACCACACAGTTTTCCTTTCGCTACACTTACCAAGGCAAAGACTACCTCGCAGTGAAGACCATCAATGCCTTCGATGAGTCGAGATGCGGGACTGCGCCGTCGCTCTGCCGGGTGAATCCCGAAGTCCCCTGGCGGGTTGAGCTAAGCTGGGGCTGGCGACCAGGTTTGGGTGTCGCCTTGTTTCCATTCCCGTTCCTTGCCGTCGGCATCTTCGCATTGATCATTCCTTTCTCACCCCGGGTGCAGCGAATGATCGGCGAGGCTCGGAAGGACCAGACAGGGAACCGGTTTCACTTACCGGCGGATCGCATGACCGACATTGGCGGTTGGCTGTTTGCTTTCGTATTCGCGGGCTCCATCGTGGGTGTCTTTGTGTCGGTTTGCGCTGAGATGTGGATTGCGAACCATGATCACAAGTGGTTCCTGACAATCTTCCTGATACCCTTTGTCCTCGCTGTGCTGTTTCTTGCCAAAGGCCTCGTGGTGAAGCTCTGGGAGTCATGGCGAGGCTGATCGGCTTCAGAAATTGAGTCGCTGGATCTGCTCCAGCCGATCATGATTCTCAGCAAACTGTGGCTGTGTCGCGACTTCTTCGACGGTATGAAGACACGGCCTTATTATCGTGTCATTGGCGGTTGTCCGGTGGCTTGCAGCACGGAGTGCCAGAGTTCCTGGGTTGGATCGACTTTGCGACGACCGTGGATGACCATTTCAAGCGGCAGGTTGACGAAGGACCCATGCCAGCGACCGACGAGCATGCCTGTTTTACCGGCGACACCTGCATGCACGGCAGATTGCGCGAGGCGTGAGCAATAGACGTTGTCTGCCGCATTCGCCGGCACACTGCGGACGATGTAACTTGGGTCGATGTATTTGAGGTTCACTTCGATGCGCTGTTCTTTGAAAAAGGCATTGATGCGATCCTTCAAGAATAGCCCGATGTCGCCATATCGTTTGTTACCGCTAGCGTCAGTGTCATCTCCTGTGTTCATGAGATGCTGGCCAGCGCCTTCTGCGACGACGATCACCGCACTGCTGCGTTTTTTTAAGCGATAACGTAGCATTTCAAGCAGCCCGCCTGGCCCGTCAAGATTGAAGGGCACCTCAGGGATAAGCACGCAATCGACATTGCTGCCGGCCAGTGCGGCATAGCAGGCGATGAAGCCGGAGTCACGGCCCATGAGCTTGACTAGTCCGACTCCATTCACAGCTCCAGTGGCCTCAGTGTAGGCACATTTGACGGCTTGCACGGCTGCTGCAAAAGCGGTTTCAAAGCCGAAGCTCTTGTCGAGGTGGCGTATGTCGTTGTCGATGGTCTTCGGTATTCCGACGACGGCTTTTTTTAAACCACGGCGCTCGATTTCCTTTACGATCTCAGCAGCTCCTCGGAGTGTGCCGTCACCACCGATGACGAAGAGGATATCGACTTTCATGTCCTCCAGCGTGTCCACCATTTCTCCGATGTCTTGTTGCCCACGCGAGCTGCCGAGCATGGTGCCACCGAAGTTATGGGCTTGCTCGACTGAGCTTGGCCGTAAAACGATTGGCGTGTGCCCATAGCGCTGCACGAGGCCTTCGTATCCATAGCGGAAGCCGTAGATGCGGTTGATGCCGTATTGCAGCGCAGATTGATTTACGATGCCGCGAATGATGTCATTTAAACCGGGAGACAAACCGCCGCAGGTCACGATGCCGACCGTGGTTTTGGCCGGATCAAAGTAGATCATCTCACGCGCGCCAGCTTCTTCAAAACTGGGTGTCGAGACGTCACGCCCATCTTCGAGCAGATGGCTGTGATAGAGAATGCGGTCGCTAGCATCCTTTTTGAATGGGGCCTCCACAGCTCCGATGGGATGCAGAGGCGAGTGAAATAGGCATGGGCCTAGAGTTGGGATGGCTGTATCCAGTGGGGCAGGGGTCATGGCGGCTGGCGGGGACTCTCACAGTCGAAGCAGGAAAGCTGCCATCCTGTGAGCATTGAATATTTTGAATAGTACTCTTGCCGCGTGAAGGGAGAAAGGCATCGCTTGAAGGATGCTTCTTGTTGTCACGTAATT
The DNA here is from genome assembly GCA_040081325.1 of Prosthecobacter sp. Lineage (GTDB taxonomy): Bacteria > Verrucomicrobiota > Verrucomicrobiia > Verrucomicrobiales > Verrucomicrobiaceae > Prosthecobacter. The sequence continues at coordinate 8,921 of JBEBGU010000059.1, read as the reverse complement.
TAAGCCCATGCCCGCCGCTCTTGCCCTTTTTGCCCATCCTGATGACATCGAATTCGTCGCTGCCGGAACCTTGCTGCAGCTCCAGGCTCGCGGGTGGGACATCCACTACATGAACCTGTGTACAGGCAATGGTGGATCTGTGCAGATGGATGGACCCACGACTTCGCTCGCACGTTTGGCCGAGGCTCAAGAGGCGGCGCGTATCTTGGAGGCTACGTTTTACCCACCGATCAGTGATGACTTGGAGCTGATTTACAGCGCGCCGCTGTTGAGAAAAGTGGCGTCAGTGGTGCGAGCATCGCGAGCGAGCATCGTGCTGACTCACTCGCCATCGGACTACATGGAGGATCACCAAAACACCTCCCGACTCGCAGCGACTGCAGCATTTGCTCATGGTATTCCGAATTTCGTCTGCGATCCCCCACGCGAAGCCTATCTGCATGACGTGGCCGTTTATCACGCGATGCCACACGGTCTATGCGATCCGCTGCGGAAGCGTATCCAGGCTGGTTCGTATGTGAATACGACGCCCGTTCACGCTCGAAAGCGCGAGTCACTGGCCGCTCATGTGAGTCAGAAGCATTGGCTGGATGTGAGTCAGGGAATGGATTCCTACCTCATCAGTATGGATGAGGCGTCGCGGCGTGTGGGGGCGCTTTCCGGCAAATTTGAATATGCCGAGGGTTGGCGCCGGCACTTGCACCTGGGATTCAGCGGCAAGGAGATCGATCCACTCAAGGAGGCGCTCGGTGAGGATTGCCTGATCAATGAGGCGTATGAGAGTTGGTTGCAGCTCTGAGTCGGGTCAGAATTGGAGACCTCTTATGGCTTGCCCCGGGTATAAAGCATCTGCGCACAATATATAACAGCCATAAATTAATTGATTTTCAGGAAGAGTGCGTGTTATTAACCATAACAACAGGAACAACCATGCATGCCCCCACCGCCCTTGTCAGTCCAGAGATGGCTTTTGCCAGCTTTGATCTTGTTAGCTTTGGAACCTTGGAAGTCCCCCCGCATCCCCTGCGCTTCGGGTTCCAGGTGGACATCATCCCCGCAGAGTCACCGGCTCAGATCATGTTCGGACTCGTCTCGCAGGAGAGGAATCGCGGTGGCAAGGTCCGCACACACGGTTTTGCGATTCGACTCGATTTAGCGACGGGTGAGATTTGGGACCTGCTCAATGAAAGCGGACTCATCGGCATGGTGGATGAGCCGGAGACTTTTTACTCACGATTCACGGATGAAGAACCCATGCTGCTGAGCTGGGAAGTTGAGCATCTGGGCACTGCGCTGATTCCACGTCTCCACATTGGTGGTGAAGAGTGGCTTTATCCTGCGCTGACATGTCCAGAAGGCATGGTCATGGACACTCTGGCTGGCGCAGCCGGAGACAAAGGCAGCACTATGACGGCCTTCTTGCATCCTGCCGTCTGGCGTGAGGTTCTCTGAGCCGAAGCTGGGGAAAAGCGGGTTGCAAAACGGCGCGCTCCTCGCTACCGCGAAGGATGCTTAAATCACCTGAAAGTCGCGTCCTCGTCACCGGCGGTGCCGGATTCATCGGCAGCGCGCTTGTTTGGGAACTCAATCGCCGAGGCTACGAGAACATCATCGTCAGCGATCGCCTTTGCAGTGATGAGAAGTGGAAGAATCTCGTGCCGCTGCGGTTCCATGATTACATCGACGGCAGTGATCTCGAGCAACGTGTCCGCACCTCTCCTGAGTCGCTCGGCAAGTTCGATGTCATCTTCCACCTCGGTGCCTGTTCCGCCACCACGGAGAAGGACGCCGACTACCTGATGCGCAACAATTACGAGTTCACCAAAATACTCGCCGAGTGGGCGCTGACCAAAAGCACCCGCTTTGTCTATGCCTCCTCCGCCGCGACCTATGGCGACGGCGCGCTCGGCATGGACGATCAAATGAGCGACCTGCATCGTCTGCGTCCGCTCAACATGTACGGCTACTCAAAGCACCTCTTCGATCTCCATGCTACGCGCACTGGTATGATCCGCCGCATCGTCGGCATGAAGTATTTTAATGTCTATGGCCCCAATGAAGACCACAAGGCAGACATGCGCAGCGTCGTCCACAAAGCCTACGGACAGATTCTGCAAACCGGCAAAGTGCAGCTTTTTAAATCTCACCGCCCCGACTTCAAAGATGGCGAGCAGATGCGCGACTTCCTCTATGTGAAGGACGCCATCCAAATGACGATCCATCTCGCTTCAGAACCTCTCGTCAGCGGTCTCTACAATCTCGGCTCCGGTCAAGCTCATACTTGGGTGCAGCTTGCCCAGGCCATCTTTGCCGCGCTTGGACAACAGCCGAACATCGAGTTCGTCGAGATGCCAGAGCACCTGAAGTCGAAGTATCAGTACTACACCTGTGCAGACATCGCCAAGCTGTTACAGTCCGGTTACCAGCAGCCGCTCTTCGCGCTTGCCGATGCCGTGCGCGATTATGTCCAGGGCTACCTCGTCGGCGATAAACGTCTCGGTGATGAAGCCCTGTGACTTTTGCGGCCAGCCTGAGGCCACCCTCGTGGCTGACTTGTCTATCTGCGACGACTGCTATATCGCTCGTGGCTCCTGCTGCGCTGACGATCCTGATGAAGAGAAAGCCACTGACCGTGGATTGTTGATGGACGGGCAGTGGGAGCCGCGTTCATGCTCGTCTCCATGACACGTCATTCCATTTCCGCCCTTAGTTTGCTCCTGCTCGCCTCGCTGGCTTCATCCGTTAAAGCCGCTCCAGATGCGCCCACTCTGCTTGTGCTAAAGAAAATCTTCTGGTCCGCCGAGATGCTGCACACGGAGATCAAATTCTACAATCCTGGGTATGAAGGCACAGGAGAATTCAGTATGGAGGAGGGGCAGCCAATCGCTATTAGCCTGCGTGGGGCAAAGATTACCAACCTCGAGTTTCTCACCAAACTCAGCCCGCTAGCGCTCGATCTCAGTGGCACTCCGATCAAGGACATCCGCCCGGTCAAAGGGATGAAGCTCATCGAGATGTATCTTGAAGATAGCCCCGTCACAGACCTCTCGCCATTGCGCGGTATGCCACTGGAAAAGCTCTATCTCAGCCGCACGCCCGTCAGTGATCTCAGCGCCTTGGAAGGTGCGCCTCTCATTGAACTCAATGTCGTAGAAACGAAAGTGAGTGATCTCGCGCCACTCTCGAAATCGCCCATCCAGATGCTTTGGCTAACCGGCACCCCAGTCGCAAACATCGCGCCGCTCAAAGGTGTGCCGTTGGTGAGTCTCACACTTCATCGCACGCAAGTCGTGGACCTCTCGCCACTCGGTGGCAGCTCCTTGCAGCGTCTTCATATCGGTGAGACTCCAGTCAGTGATCTCACGCCGCTGAAGGGCATGAGCCTCACTCGCCTCGTCTTCACTCCTGCCAATATCAAAAAAGGCCTCGATGTCGCACGCGGCCTATCCCTTCAGGAGATCGGCACCAAGTTCGACGAGGAGAGCAAAGACCTGATGCCGCCGGAAGCCTTCTGGGCTCAGTTCGGCAAGTGAACTCAGGCCAGCCCTGCACGAGCAAGCAACGCCATCGGTTCCGGATCACGCCCCATGAAATCACGGAAGAGTTTCGCTGGGTCTTCGGAGTTGCCTTTGCTGAGCACCTTGTCGCGGAATTCTTTACCGACCTTATTGCTGAGCACGCCTTCTTTTTGAAAGCGAGTGAAGGCGTCTGCATCCAGCACCTCGGCCCACTTGTAGCTGTAGTAGCCTGCTGCGTAGCCCACAGGACTGCTGAAAAGATGGCTAAAGCGGCGAGCCATCGTCGGGTTCTCCGTCTTCATAGGCATGAGATACTCTTTGAGGATCTGGCGTGAGAGCTGATCCAAATCTGCAGCCTCGTCCGTGGCATGATGCATGTGCAGTTCGAGGTCCAGTTTGCCAAAGGCGAGCTGACGCATGATGTCGCTGGCGCTGCGGTAGTTCTTGGCGGCGATGACCTTCTTGAAAATCTTGGCCGGGATGGGTTTCCCCGTTTCGTGATGCAGGGCAAAGAGGTCCAAGCTCTCACGCTCCCAGCAAAAGTTCTCCATGATCTGTGAGGGCAGCTCAACAAAGTCCCAATACACATTCACACCGTTGAGGGAGGGGATCTCCACATTGCCGCAGAGTTGATGCAGTAGATGGCCGAACTCATGGAACACCGTGCAGACTTCATCATGCGTCAGTAGCGCAGGCTTGCCATCCACGGGCGGTGTCATATTGCCGCAGATTAGGCCCAAATGCAGACGGCGATCACGCTCTTCATTGGGCGGTGTGCCCATCTTCAGATAGTTCATCCAGGCGCCACCGCGCTTTGCATCGCGCGGGTGCCAGTCGGCGTAGAAGGAGCCGATTTGGACATCCTTTTCGTTGCGCACTTCATAAAATTTCACCTCAGGGTGCCATACTTCCACAGGGCCAGCCTGACCGGGCTGCGTGCTCGCCGGGCCAGTTTCACCAGCGGCATAATACACCGTCTCACGCTGCACAATTCGAAGATCGAAGATCTTCTCTGCCAACTCGAACATGCCACTCAGTACTCGATTGAGAGGGAAGTAAGGGCGCAGCTCTTCTTCATCGAAATCATACTCTGACTTCCGCTGTTTCTCCGCCCAAAAAGCCACTTCCCAGGGCTGCAAAAGATCCGCTGCTTGGCTGAGTCCGTCAGCGCGATATTCCTGAAGCTGGATCGTCTCACGATGAAACGCTGCGTGAATTTTGGCGTGCAAATTTTCGATGAATGACAGTGCCGTCCTGCCAGTCTTGGCCATCCGCTGTTGCAGCACCTGATCGGCAAAGTTGGGCTTGCCTATCAGTTGCGCCTTCTCATGACGCAGGCGCAGGATCTTTCTGATCAACTCAGTGTTATCGTGCTCGCCACCTCGTCCGATATTGGTTGAGCCTTCCCAGACGGCTCGGCGCAGCTCAGCATCCTCTGCGTATTCCATGACTGGAATCATGGATGGGCCTTTGAGTGAGAAACGATAGTGAGGGTGCTCTTCAGAGCCGAGTCCCTTCACCACTGCGTCAGCTCGCGCAGCTTCGATGGCTGACTTGGGTAGCCCCTTGAGACGCTCTGCGTCAGTAATGATGAGTTCCCACTTGTTCGTCGAGTCGAGCACGTTCTCCGAGTACTTCTGCGTGGCTTGAGAGAGCTCAGACTCGATGGCTTCAAGCCGCGTTTTTTTCTCTGGCGGTAGGTCGGCCCCTGCATGGCGGAAGCCCTCCATCGTCTCATCCAAAGCACGCTTTTTGATCGGCGGCAGCGCGCGCGCTTCCTCCGTCTTACTGTACGTTTCCAGTAGATCCCAGAGGTGCTCGTTGAGTGGGATTTTGGCAAAGAAAGAACTCACTTGTGCGAGCATCGCATTATGAGCTTCACGCAGGGCAGGGGAGTTGCAGAGCGAGTCGAGATGCTGCACGAGGCCCCAGGCTTCATTGAGCGGGCGGGTCGCTTCATCCAATCCGATCACCACGGAGTTAAAGCTCATCTTGCCGCGATCCTGATCGGCGTGGCTATTGATGTTCGATTCTGCTTTCTCCAGCGCTGTCGTGATGTCTGCTTGGATGCAGGCGATATCGAGCGCGGACCAACGGAGGTGAAAATCCTGAGTGAGGAATGGTTGAGCCATAATCGGGGGGGCGGGCGGCGATTATCGCCAGCCCCTTAGCCATCGCAACCAGATTGATCGCTCACTTCACGGTCATCCACGGCAGCTTTAACTTAGCGATGTAGATGCTCGTCTTGCCTTCGTGCGAGGAGTAATAGCTCACATACAGATGGCCTTCATGCCAACACAGTCCCGGATAGCTGCAATCGCCGCCGCTGGGTAATTCCAGCATGGGTTCCAAAGCCGTCGGAGTCATCTTGAATAGCACCATATGCGCGCCCGGTGTCTTGCCGATGCCTCGTGATCCAGCCACCAGTGATCCATCTGGCAGTTCAATAAAATTCTGTCCCTGCACCACCGTGTTCAGTGGCGTCCATTTCCATTCACGATAAGGTGCTACCGCACTGCCGATGTAGCCGCGCTTGTCACCAGCTTCACGCCGAACCAGTGCCAGTGCGCTACCATCCTTTAAAAAGCGCATCGTTGTTTCATTCGGTCTGTTTGGCACCTGCATGATTGACGAGAGCTGCCAAACCGAGCCATCATTGCTCGTGTAGGATTTGAGTGACCACTCAGGTTCTTCCTTCGGGCCACCTGTCGTCGGGAAGGTGTTGTAGGATACGCCGTAAAACTTTTTGTCCGTCTGATTCACCGTGCAGCGCCACAGCCAGTCCCCCTGCGCCAACAGCTTCTGCGGCGGCGTCCAAACCTTACCATCCGTGGTCTTTGAGTAGCGCGGCTGGCGGCCTTTGAGTTCTTTGGTGCCACCATAGACGGAGCCGCCGCAGAGCATGTAAAGTTGCTTGCCATCAGGTGTCACCTCCAGCTTCGGATCACGCAGATCCACGCCCGGCTCACTGATCGTCGTGTAGTTCACCCAGGTATCTCCGCTGGATGAGATCATGATGCGGATCACCCCATCACTGCCCACATGATCGGTGGCCTCACGGAAGCAGCAGAAGAACAGGTTTTTAAAGCGTGCCAGATCCGTGAAGGCATTGTGCCCGCCCTTGTCCCAGATCTTTTGCATAGTAACCAACTCCGCCTGTGGCTGCTGAGCCTTGAGCGAAACGGTCGAGACGAGAGCGATAAGTAACGAGAGCGCAGAGTGCTTCATAAGAGGTGGCCAATTTGTAGATCGTGGGACATTACCAAGCAAGCTCAGGAACAAAGAAGGCGTGAAGAGCACATGCCCTCCACGCCTCTTGGATCAAATCTCAGAGCCTATTTCTTCTTCACCTTGAAGCTACGGAACTCCACGGGATCACTGTGGCCAGCGAAGCCGATGAATCCCTTCGTGTGATCCAATCCCTTCGGTGGATGCGCAATCTGGCTGCGGTCAAAGGTTGAGAGGTCTGCGTCTAGGATTTTGGTGCCATTCAGAGTTACCTTGATCTTCTGGCCATCGACTTCGATCTCCTGAAAGTTCCATTCACCCACTGGGCGCAGGTAGCCGTGCTTGGCTCCGGCGCAGTGATACACCGAGCCATGATACTGGTAGGGTTCCAGACCCTTCTTGCCTGCCGCTGCTTGCTTCGCGTTATAGCCGTCGCTGTCAATCACCTGTAGCTCCAGGCCATCAGATGCGGAATGGCCACCGAGTGGCGTGCGTAATGCGATGCCGTTATTCCCAGCCGGAGGCAGCTTAAACTCCACACGGATGGTGCCGTTCTCAAACTCGTCTTTGGTTAGCAGGTCGCCGCCCTTGCCTGTCTTGCAGGTGATCGCGCCGTCCTTCACTTCATAGTTTTCCACCGCGCCCTGCCAGTTACTCAGGTCCTTGCCATTGACGTATTCCACAAAGCCATCCGCATCACGCGCACCGAGTTCCTTGTTCACTTCTTCACCGGGGATCTCACGAACGAATACATTGCGCCAGCGGATCTCGCTGCCGTGTGTCTGAAGCTGGATCGGGCCTCTGGCAAAGGCTGGATCAACCATGAACCCATTGGGCTTTTTCTCTTCCGCTTTCGCTTCGCCCTTAGCGGCTTGCTTACCAAAGGCCTTGTAGCCAGCCTTGGCGTTAGCAAAATAGTTTTCCAGCACCGCGTTATTCACCACGACTTCACCATTGAGCTTCACGGTCACGCGCTCGCCGATCATCTTGATGTAAAAGGTGTTCCACTCGCCGAATGGCTTGTCCATCAGCTTGAGTGGGAACTTGCCTTCCTCGTTCTTATTATTCCATAGACTGCCTGAACCCTTGTCAGCGCCGAGTTTAAATTTCGCTTCTTCGGTGAAGTCCCAAATCTGCACTTGTGGGATGCCGCGCAGGTAAATACCGCTGTCGCCGAGAGGCAGCATTTTGTAGTCCACCCAGAGTTCAAAGTCACCGTAGTCCTTGTCAGTGGTCAGGTACAAACCCTTGCCGTCATTGACCAGTTCGCCGTTTTGCACCGACCAGTGCGCCTTGATGAAATCATCCGCAGCCTTGCCCTTTGCATCGGTCAAACCACCTTCCACCGACTTCTTCTTGTAGTCCGCCTGCTCTTCCGGCGTCAGCTTCGAGAGTTCTGTCGGATCTTTCGTGCCCCAGCCATACCAGCCGGAGAGATCGTTGCCATTAAAGAGAGCCTTAAAGCCCTCAGGTGGTGTGTTTTTTTCACAAGAAACCAAACCCGAAAGTCCGGCAAGAAGGGTGAGGAGAAGGCAGGAGGAAGACACTTTCATGGTGGATTTAAAAGTCGCTGAGCGTCAATGAATTCTTTCAAAGCATGCCTGAGCACACACATTGAATCGTCAATCAATGGGCCTAGCTCTTGTCTGGCGAAATAGGAAGATAGCGACAAGTGCGGTTCCGCTCACGATTCCCAAGCTTCTTTTTACAGAAGAACGAGTGGGGTAACTCGTTTGGTGTTAGGAACGTTTGCGGGTGAGCATGATCTCGTTGCCTTCGGGATCGACGCACATGGCGAGGTGGGGTGGCTCGCCATTTTCGGGCTGGGGCTCGCGAGTGAGCTGGCCGCCTGCGGAGACGATCTCCGCTGCGCCTGCGATGACATCAGGCACCTGAAAGCTGAGGCCGGTCCAGGTGCGGGTGCCTTCGCCGCCGCCGTGGATGCCGATGATGCCGCTACAGATGGAGACTTCGCTGATGATGTCGTTTTGCTTCAGGATGGTGCCACCGAAGACGGTGGCATAAAAGGCCACGGCGCGGTTCATGTCGGCTGCCCAGATCACATATTTGAGTCGTTCTACTTGCATGGTTGATGCCATGGCGGCGAATGGGCCGGTCGTCACTCGATAGATTCAGCAGCTTGCAGAGCGGCTGTGCTGAGGCGAGGGCAGGGGG
>JBEBGU010000699.1:0-3065 GCA_040081325.1 Prosthecobacter sp. | reverse complement strand
GATCACGGACGGTGGCAAAGCGGTGGCGGCTTTGTTTGGCTGATCCAGGCATGAAAATCCCGTGCCACTTTCATGGCACGGGAGTTCGAGAATGATGAAGGCTGTGTTTACGGGATGACCTCAAACACTGGATTGAAAGTGCTGCCAGTGAGCTGGCCGCGCAGCTTCACGGTCGCACCGTCGCGGTAGAGCACTCCTGTGAGGGTGCGGGGCTTGCCCGCCTGATCGAGGATGCTGCCGGTGACGAGGCCGTTGGCTTTGTTCAAAGTCAGCACGGGTTTGCGAGGCAGGGCATTGGTGAACTTGAAGAGATTGGTCGTGCCCAGCGTCAGGTTCTCTGTGATGGCAGGAGTGATCTCGGTGCCCTGCATGGCGATGGAAAGCTTGCCCGCTCCCACACTGCCGTCCAGGAAGCCCAGTGCCCTGGTTCCGGTGAGCGGCGGGACATAGGTGCTGCCGATAATGCCAGTGTAAAGATTCAGCCCGGCAGGATAAAAGAGCGCGCCGGCTTTTGCGGGGCGGAAGTAGGCCGAAAAGTCATCCGTCAGAGTGTCCACAGCGCCCGCTTCCGTGATCTTCAAATAGCCGGTGAAGAATCCTGCATTGGTGTGAAGTGCGGTGGCGAAGGGCACATGGCTGCTCATCGCATCATAGGCAAAGCAGAGGGAGGAACCAATCGTGGCCTTTGTTCCATCCGGCAGAACGGCCACACCAGTAACTGCACCGGTCACCGAGGCGGTGAGGGAGAGCGTGCCGGACTGGTTGATGACGGCAGAGTAAAGGCCCTTCATCGTATTGGGCTGCGCCACAGTGAATCGTTTGACGGTGCTGAAACTGCTGCCGGTGTTGCCGCTGATGGTTGAGACGATGCTGAACCCTCCGTTTTGCGCACCATCCAGCATGAGGGTGAGCGGTGGCAGTGGCGTGGCCCCCACGGGCACCTTGCGCTCGAATGAGGTGACGAAGTAGCCGTCGAGGCTGAAGACTCCGCTGAAGGGATAGGTCTTGCCCGCCAGCATCAGCTTCGCGGTGAAGGCGTGACCAGCAGTCTTACTCAGAGTCACTGTTCCGTAGATGCCTGGCTCGCCACCATAACCGAAGGCACCGATGCGGTTCTCAGTCACCGCGAGTAGGTGGCGCAAGCGCAGACGTACCTTGCTGTTATTCGCATTGACGGCAGAGGGGTTGTAGCCGTCCACGGCGATGTGGTAAGTCGTTCCCTGTGTGGCGTAGAAGGTGGCGCTGGCGGCGCGGTCAGCACCGTAACTGGGTGTGAGATCGTGGTTGCCATTTTCGGCCACGAGGGCCAGTGCGTTGAGTGTTGCGCCGGTGTACACGGCCACAATGGTGTCCCTGATGAACTGGTCATCATTTTCAATGATGGTGTCCGCCGTGCAGAAGCCATTCGCGGGTGCGGTCCAGCGCCACCAGGCGCTTTTTAACGCACCAGCAACACCGCCTTTCCGATGCCCTGGCTCTCCGGCCTCGGAGGTGTAGCTCATCAGGTCGACAGTGCCGATGTCTGTGTTGCTTTCGGTGATGACGGTGGCGTTGGCAAAGCCGTCGGAGAGGGCACGGGCTTGCGGGACTCCCACCAGCACGAGGGCCAGCAGGCTGAGGAGTGTTTTCGTGGTCTGTGTTTTCATCGATGGATGAGGTTTTGTTGTTCGCGGCAGCAGCGTTGTGGCCGTCGTTGTGAACCAATCTTCCCCCATTCTGTGAAACCGGGTATCGGACGAATGGCCTAGGACTTTAGTCGGATACTCATGGCCTGTGGCTGGGAAGATTTGAGAGTCCCTTAGACTCCATGCACAGACCCAAAACAGTCGGGAAGTTTAGCAAAGGCTGTGTGTGGTTTCGGCGGAGTTTTTTCCGCCAAACCTTCCCAACCTACGGCCTGCCAACAATGAGCGAAACTACAGATGCTCAGCGTGCGCTGAGAGCTTCCAGCGCCATGATGGTGGCTGCGTTGCGGCTTTCTACGCCCATCTTTTGAAAGCAGGTACCAAGGTGCTGCTTGGCCGTTTTTTCGCTCATTTCGAGGATGGTGGCCACGTCACCATTGCTCTTGCCCTGGGCTACCCAGAGCAGAACTTCCGCCTCACGCGGGGTGAGTCCGTAGGCACGCTGAAGCAGCTCGGGGCGCTCGAAGTTTGGATTGAAGCCGCTGTTGTCAGCGAGGCGTTGTTTAAGGGCCTCGGCACGGGCGAGGCGAGTCTGTACGGCAGCGAGGAGGTCATCTCGTATGACGGGTTTGCTGAGGTAGTCGTCAGCGCCGAAGTTCATGCCCACGCGGATGTCATTCTTGTCGCTCTTGGCGGTGAGGAAGATGAAGGGGGTGTTATCAAATGCCTCGTCCTCACGCAGGGCCTGGATGACGCCATAGCCGTCTAGTTCGGGCATCATGACATCACAAAGCACGAGGTCCGGCCTTTCCTTGCGGGCGACTTCGACGCCGACGCGACCGTTTTCCGCCACGCAGGTTTTGTAGCCTTCCAGTTCGAGCATGAGTGCCACATTCCGGCGCATGGGTGCCTGGTCTTCGATGATGAGGATTTTCTTGGCCATGCTGCATCGGTGGCAAGTTTTTGCTGAAATGCTATCCGACTAAAGTCGGATGCCGGACATTGCCGGAATGTGGCATAAATAGATGGATGACACCGCAACAAGTACATCTCATCCGCAAATCCTTCGCTGAACTCTTGCGCCACGAAGAGGTGGCGGCTCTGGTCTTTTATCGGCGGCTGTTTGAGATGGACCCCGCCCTGCGTCCGCTTTTCAAAGGCGACATCAAAGAGCAGTCGAAGAAGCTCATGGACATGCTGGCAGTGCTCATCGCCATGCTGGAGCGTCCGCTCGGGTTGGAGCTGGAACTGCGCGCCATGGGTGCCCGGCATGTGGGCTACGGCGTGAAGGATGAGCACTATGCCACGGTGGGTGGAGCGCTTCTGGACATGCTGGGGGTGACCCTGAACGACCGGTTTACTCCCGAGGTGCGTGCGGCATGGACAGCGCTGTATGGTGCTGTGGAGACGACGATGAAGGCCGGGGCAAAAGAGGTCGAA
>JBEBGU010000698.1:0-3069 GCA_040081325.1 Prosthecobacter sp. | reverse complement strand
GGTGAAGCGTGTCAAAGCGCGCTCCACTTTCGGTTCGAGCAGCGGCTTGGTCAGCGCATCCATTTTCGCGCGGATCTCGGTGGTGGCGGCTTCCCATTTCGCCTGCTGCGCCTCATGCGCTTTCTTTTCCGCAGGCGTGGCCAGCTTCAAATCATCACGCCATTGCACTGGCGCGAGGAAGGCCCGCAGGCGGTAGTAGTCCTTTTGCAAAATGGGATCGAACTTGTGATTGTGGCAGTGCGCGCAGCCCATGCTCAGGCCGAGGAACAGCTCGCCCGTGGTGTCCGTCATGTCGGTGAGGATGATGTCCCACTGACCGCGAGCATCACGCTGGTTCCACTCATACACCGGATGCCGCAAAAACGCGGTGGCGATGAGCACGTTCGGATCATTCGGCGCGATCTCGTCGCCCGCGAGCTGCTCGCGCACGAACTGATCATACGGCTTGTCGTCGTTGAGCGACTTGATGACGTAATCGCGATACGGCCACACCGACGGACGATACGCGTCCGCATTGTAGCCATCGCTCTCCGCATAGCGCGCGAGATCCAGCCAATGCTGCGCCCAGCGCTCGCCGTAGCGCGGACTGGCGAGCAATTCATCCACCAGCTTTTCATAGGCCTGCGGACTCTTGTCATTCACAAAGGCATCCACCTGCTCACGCGTCGGTGGCAGGCCATGCAGATCAAAATACGCGCGCCGCACCAGCTCATGACGATCCGCTTCCTCTGCCGGATCGAGCTTCATCTCCGTCTGCTTCGCCGCGACGAAGCGATCCACATCATTGCGCACCCACTTGCTCTCCACCTTCGGCGGCGACACTTTCGCCACCGGCTTGAAGAACCAGTAGTTGCGCTGCTCCTCCGTAAATCCGCCTTCAGTCACCACCACCTTCTTTGCCGAATCCTCAGGCCACGGAGCGCCGAGCTTGATCCACTTCTCCAGGATCGCGATCTCCGCGTCCGGCATCTTGCCGCCATTGTTCTTCGGCGGCATCTGGAAGTCCTCGTCCTGATAGCGGATGGCTTCCATGAGCGGTGATTTTCCCGGCTGGCCTGGAATCAAAGCCGGACCGGTGTCTCCGCCCGTTTTCAGATATCCGATGTGATCCACGCGCAGGCCGCCCTTCTGCTTGGTGTTGCTGTGGCACTCAAAACAGCGCTTCACCAAAATCGGCCGCACGTCCTTCTCAAAGAACGTCATCGTCGCGCGCTGCGCATCGGCGTCAGCAGCAGACGCGCTGCCGGCTACGAGGCAGGCGACCAAGACTAGAAAGGGGGAATGGCGGACAGAATTCATCACAACTCATAAAGGCGCGACGAAGCCGGTTTTAGACACGGATTTTGTCGATTTTGGGGCGGAAAGAGCATGCCCACAAGTCATTGAGTACGATCTGGCCTTCGCCGACAGCACGGGAAAGGGGTTCTTGAGATTTACCCATGCATAGCCGATGGCACCTCTATGAAGCCAATCGACATCGTCTTTCGCATTGAACTTCCGGGTTACGACTTCGGTAAGGTCGAATTCGACAAGACGTCACCCGAATACAAGAACATCACGGTCGAGTATGAGCCCGAAGGGCACGGGGTGCATCACATCCTGGTGCGGAAACTCGCAAAAGACACTCATCCAAAATCTTTACGACCGTTGGTGGATGAAGCCATGAACGAGGCGATAGCCTTTGCTTACGCCTTCGCGGCTGCCGCTGAACTCAAGTTTGAAGGCTACTCATGTCTTGGGTATCGGATGAATGGTCAATTGCATTCACTTGAGTCCCTGAAGCTTACGAACTCGGCCTCGATGACTCTTACAGCGAGGATGATGGTGAAAGTTGGTGCCCCGCGAATTGCAGCGATCAAGTCACGTCTGAAAACACCATTTGATCTCAATCGCCTGCATCTGTTTTTCTCAGCTGCATGCATTGTTGATCGTGTTGCGCGATTTGTATCACTTTACACTGCTCTTCTACACGTCTTTGACGACTCCCAAATGAAAGTCGATCAAGCTCTTTTGCAAATTGATCCAACAATTCAGCAGACCCGCCGTCCAGGGAAGCCATCAATTTTCGAAACTGTTTTTACCCGACTTCGGAATGAGTTTTCGCACAAGCGGGATAACTGCACCATGCTCCGCACACATGAAGAGATAGAGGCGAATGTCGATCGCTTCGAAGATCTCGCGAGAAAAATACTCGTTCAGTAGGCTGCTGCTTTGAGCCTCAGAGGGATCAAACCATCTCCTGAGCGATAACAGCCCTCACGGCAAAGCCTTCACCAGCGCCTCCGCAATCGCCGCCATGCCCTTGTCGCCGGGGTGATTCGCCACGCCGGCATTCTTGAACTCGCGCTCGGCTCGTCCATACAGGCTCTTGTCTTTGCCCAGCGCGCTGATGTCCACAAAGACGCCGCCGATGTCCGCGCAGGCTTTCTTCAGCGCCTCATCCTTCGCTGCATTCGCCCAGAAACAACTGCGCACAAGGATCGTGGGCTTGTGGTCGCCTTTGAGCGTCGTGAGCAGCTTCGTGACGCTCTCCTGGAGCTTCGCCTTGTCTTCCGGCGTCTTCAATCCGGGCACGTTTTCCCCGATGGCGAGGATGATGAGGTCCGCTTGGAAATCGATGGCCTCCTTGAGCTTCGTGGCGATGTCGTAGACCGCATACGCCCGCTCAAAGTCGGCGATGTTCTTCACCAGCACTTCGAGCGCGGCGCCTTGTTTCTCGGTGAGGGCTTTCGTAACGAGATGCACATAATCTTTCGCCTCGGCGCTGGCCGCCATGCCCCAGTTGCCAGTCCAGTCGATGTCTGCCTTCGGACCGTGTTTGGTTATGCTGTTGCCGAGGAAGAGGATCTTTTTGAAGGTCGGCTGAGCGAAGCTTGGCGTGATGAAGCAGGCGATGAGGATGAAGACGAGGCGTGTCATGAGAGGTGATTACGGAGTTGGTTGTTTCATCACCCAATCCCAGCGGTCGCTGGCTTGTTTGAGCTGAGGTTCGAGGTCGGCGGTGGTGAGAAAACGCTGTTCGATGAGCTTTTGCACGGCGGCTTTGACTTGGTCGAGGTAGGCGTCTTT
>JBEBGU010000697.1:0-3075 GCA_040081325.1 Prosthecobacter sp. | reverse complement strand
GTGCCGGTGAATTCCTCCGACGTCGTCTTGCCCGCGCCAAAGGCCACCACACGCCGCCGCGCCGGATCATACGTCGCCACCACCCGCGTCGGCGACGAGGTGTAGAATGACCTCGGGAAACTGCCACCGAGCACAGAGACAATGCCGCCGTGGTTCGCCTCCCACTGCACGCCGTCATAGAGCGGCCAGTCGCCCGCACCATAAAAGTAATTGGCAAACGGCAGTCCGAGCTGCGCGAAAATGCGCTCGGAAAGCAGCATCGTCTTCCCGCTTTCCGCATGATGCGCCACCACGCCGCCTGCCGGGCCTGCTTTGATGAAATAGTTCACATCATTCTGGGTCGGACCGTTGATGTATTCTGGCGCTTGCGGACCAGCAGCCCAGACCGTGCGATTCCACAGCCACGTCTCACGAGTCGCGGGCTTTACGGTGCCATACGTCGGACCATTCGGCGGCTCCACTTCCGCCGTGCCTTCCTTGATCCCACCGGTCACGATGAACTCATCACGCGCCGCATCATAACCCATCGCCATGATCGAGCGACCTGCTGAAGGTAGTGATGCCAACTGCACCCACGAGCCCGCCGCCGGACCGCTGAACTCAAAGGCCCAGAGATCGCCCAACATCGCGCCACCCCCATCACCACCGAACATCAGCACCCGCCCATCCACAGGATCATAGACCATCGCATGACCGCTGCGCGCCACTGGTAGCGTGCCCGTCACCGTCACCTGCTGCCACGCCGCGCCATTGTATTGCCAGAGATCATTCGAGGCAAAGCCCAGCGGGGAACCCGACACATACTTGACCCCGCCAAAGTGCAGCATCACACCCTGCTGCGCATCAAACGCCATCGTTGCGGCTTCATACAAGCCCGGCGATCCCACATCCGTCCGCTGCTGCCACATCATCGGCTCCTGGGCCGAAAGTGTGAATGCTAAACTCAGGACGAGGAAGATGGATGATAATTTCATGGCAGATGAAGGTTGGTTCATCTGCCTTCCACCGCTTTTCTCGGCAGCGATTACCAGAAAGTTTGCCAAGGAAAGACAGACTTGGCGATTTCCCTTCGCTGTGGCAAACTCCGCCCGTCATGAGCGCTCCAGTCCAATCCTCACGCGAACGCACCGGCGACGAAGTGTCGGCGGATCGCTATCGCCTGATCGCGGACAAGATCGAGGCTGACCCGACTCTGCTCGACATCCCGCTGGCGAACATCGCCCGCTGGCTCTCCAACGGCCACTCCGCCGTAAAGCGTCTCGAAGCCTGGCGGCGCATGATCCTCGACGCCCAATCAAACGCGGAAGGCATGGAGAAGCTCCTCTTCATCCTCCGGGATCAGGAGTGGGAGTCCGTTCAGTGGAAAGGCTATTCGCCATTCCCCGGCATCCTGGACAAAACCGAAATCGCACGCCTCTCATGGAGTTCCAGGCACTGACAAAACTGGTCTCCGCTGTTTGTGCCATGGCAACTGGCCGCCGCATCATCCTCTTCGGATCATCATCCCTGTTTGCCTCCTTTCCTGATGCTGATCCCATCGAGATCGGCACCGCCGTCACCATCGCCGCTGACTTCTTTATCGAGCCGGATGATTTCGATATTCGCCGCGCACTGGTCGGCGATCTTGGTGAAGACAACGACTACCACCAAGCCCACGGCTACTACGGCGACTTCGTGGACCTGCGTCTCGCGGATGCCTTTCCCGAAGGCTGGCGTGATCGGCTCGTGCCCATGCCAGGCTTTGACAACGTCATGGCCCTGCACCCGATGGACATGGCCGTCTCCAAAGTGAACGCCACCGCGCGCTCACGCATCGACCGCCGCTTTGGCCGCCGTCAGGCAGATCGCGGACTCAAGGACATCAACACACTCGTCGCCCTGATCAAAGCGGGTCTGCTCGACTTCACGGAACTCGCACGCCAAGTCCACCAGCTCGATCACGAGCCAGCGCTCATCGTCGAATGTGCCCGCGTGGTGGATGAGGTTGCTGCGCTCGTCAGTTGAAGTCACTGAGCAAGCAACCGATCAGAACGAGAAATCATCCTCATAAATGGTGCGAGCATGTTCGTCCGCCCAGCGGCTGATCATTCGGGTGCACGCCGCGCCGCCCATTTGCAGCACATCCAGCATTTCTTTGTGATGCTTGATGTCATCGAGCAGATCCTTTTTGATGTGGGTAGGATTGGGAACGAATCCCATCAGCCTATTCGCGAAGCGATGGAGAATCGCATACTGCGGCTGATCCAAGAGGAAATGCATCTGCATTTTTAGCTCGGCGATCTGCTCTTTCAGCACCGTGCAATAGACCTTCAGTTTATCATCCGTGGCGCTGGTGAGGTTGGTCGCTTCCACGCCCAGCCACTCCATCTCGATGCTCAGCAGCTCGCGCAGATTGCCCGTGGAGTGGGCCGTGGTCAGGCGCTTCATCCACTCTTCCTTTTGGAGCTTCCGCACTGGGTCCGTCTCCAGGTCGGGATGCAGAACCTTGGCGAGCTGCTTGTAGAGCGACTTTAAATCGCGCTTCTTTGCCTCTTCGGCCTCCTGCTGCTTCTTTTCTCTTTCAAGCTGAGCCTTGGTGGGTTTCCGGCTGCTGCTTTGAGTTGATGCCGATTGCTGCGGAGCTTCGCGCATCGTGGCCTCGAAACGCTCTTGTAGCTTGCGCTCAAACTCGGCCGGATCGCCATGAAGATCGAGATCGCTGAGGTCCAGCTTCACCCCCGCCCGATGGGCGACGCCCTCCATTATGCTGCGCAGATAATCAAACTCTTCCTCCCTCCGGGCCTTCGTCTCTTCAGGTGAAACCGGACCTTCCAGCTCCTCAATCACACGCTTCATCTGTCCCACTTCTTCCTCGGTGAGTCCGCTGGAGTCATTGATCACTTCAGAGGCCTTGCCACAAAGTAAATCCGCCAGCGCTTCCCGGCGACGTGACGTGAGCTTGATCGTCTTCCATGCCGCGACGCCCTCAATCACCAACTGAAAATTCACCCGATGGATCTCATCCACCAGCGGCATCAGCTCCTTGGCACAGTGGACCGCCAGAGCATCCAGCCGGTCCTGCTCGCGCTGATGTTT
>JBEBGU010000058.1:0-11554 GCA_040081325.1 Prosthecobacter sp. | reverse complement strand
CCCTTGCAGCCACGTGTCCCTCACCGCACCCACTTCGTTTTTTGACAGAGCTAAGCGGACCTACATCTCACTGAACACACCAACGCCTTGCCCTCCTCCGAGCGCTTTCCCGGATCACTCTTCCAAGATACCTGCGAACGCGGGGCTGGCTGGCTTCGGAAACAACTTACGGTAGGTATGCGACTGTCCTGACGATGTCGATGTGCCCGTGCCACCTGAGGCACTCTCTGGTAATCGGCTTTCACTGTCTGATGAGGTTCCGTGATTTTTAAACCGCTAATGTGACGCTAACGAGACGCTGATTTCAGCCCCTCTCCATTAGCGTCCTATGAGCGTCTTATCAGCGGTTGAATCCTGCCTTTTCTGCTACGAGTAACGACTCCTTGAAACGCTCAAGCGCCAGCCTTGCCTTCTTTCGCACGCCGTCTCTCTGGCGTGAGTTGCTGGTTGTGGTGCAGGTGGCGCTGACGCTGTTGATGCCGTGCTACGCGGGCACTCCTGACTGGTGGAATCGCTCTCAGTGCACGGCTTTTTACCAAGCTCAGCCTTCACTGAGCCAGAAGATTGACACCGCGAGAGATTGGAAGGCCGCAGAGATGAACTGCTCCTTATCTGGGACTGCTGATGCGATTCGGCTAGGGGGCGGTGACGCTTCCGAGGAGTGTCACGGAAGAAGTGTCACGGAAGAAGGCCGTCTTCTGTGACGTTCATGGCGGCATGACACGATCCCTCGCCCTTCTTTGCATTGCTTGCCTGCTTGCCTCTTGCTCTTCTGCTTTCAAACAGGAGTGGAAGACGGCTATGAAAGCGGGACCGAAACCCGGAGTCGAAGGTGCGTGGCAAGGCACCTGGATTAGCGCGGCGAATGGGCATCATGGCAATCTGCGCTGTGTGGTGGGGCCAGTGAAGAATGCCCAGGGCGACCATGAGTTTCACTATCACGCCACCTGGAAGAGTCTCATCGGTGGCGCTTATAGGGCGGATCATCGGGTTCAGGCCGCGAAGGGTGCCTGGACTTTCACAGGCGAGCATGACATGCCGAAGTGGGCGGGTGGCCGCTACACTTATGGAGGCACGATCAAAGGGGATTCCTTCAGCGCCTGCTACCATTGCGCGAAGGACAAGGGCACCTTCCAGATGCAGCGGGTGAAGTAAGCAAATCCAAGCACAACTTTCGCAAGCACCGCTGAGCATCTGAGGCTGTGCTGGCAATGCTCGAACGATGCCAGCCCACAGCACCTGCAAACACTGCGGATCACCCGTTCCGGCGAACCGTGAAGACGAGTTCTGCTGCGCGGGCTGTGCGTATGTGTTCGATCTCTTGCATCAGCAGGGCTTGGACCATTTCTATGATCTGAAGGGCGGCCTCTCACTGCCGCCGGTTTCACCGCAGAGTCTGCGTGAGCGTGACTATGACTGGCTGGTGGAACTCGGTCGGATCATTGTTCCTCAGGGCGAGCTTCGGTTGGCGTTGCAGGGCATCTCCTGCGTGGGTTGCATTTGGTTGATCGAAAAAGTCTTTGCCCGACATGCAGGCGGTCTGCGGGTGAATGTGGATGTCGTGCATGGTGATCTGGCTCTGTCGTATGATCCGGCGGTGTTTGATGTGGTGGCTTTCGCTAAAGACATGCAGGCTTTTGGTTATCTCGTGGGGCCGCCGCGTGAGGGTGAGGAGAAAAAGCAGGTGTCTGGTTTGGAGCGGCGCATGGGCGTGTGCGGTGCCTTTGCCATGAACGCGATGGCTTTCTGCCTGCCAGCCTATTTTGGGATGCCTGCGGACTTTGTCTTTGCGCCCTGGTTCGACATGATCGCCGCTGTCTCGGCCACGCTGGCCATGCTGGTCGGTGGTTCCTATTTCATCGAGAAAGCCTGGCGCAGCCTGCGTGCCGGAGCGCTGCACATCGACACACCCATCGCACTCGGCATCATCGCTGCGTATGTCGGCTCCATCGGTGGCTGGATCGCGGGCGTGCCAGGGCTGAAGTATTTCGACTTTGTGGCCATCTTCATCTTCCTCATGCTCGTGGGGCGCTGGGCGCAGCAGGCGGCGGTGGAAAGGAATCGCCGCAAGCTCATGCGTGACACGTCGATCCCTGACTCGGTGACGCTGCTTGATGAAGATAAGCCGCGTCCACTCAGTGTCTTGAAGCCCGGCGTGCGCTTTGCCATCAAGCCTGGGCAATCCATCCCGGTTGCCTGTCGATTGCTGAGTGCACAGGCATCGGTAAGCCTCGAATGGATCAATGGTGAAAGTGAAGCCCAGATCCGTGATGAAGGTCAGATGCTGCCTTCCGGCGCGCTGAATATCGGCTCACGCGGACTCGAAGCGGAGGCACTGGAAGGCTGGCAGGACAGCACTCTGCGCAAGCTCCTAGAAGCACGTCGTCCTGGGGAGTTTCGGGATCTGAATCTTGAGCGTTTGCTGCGCTGGTATCTCGTGGTCATCGTCGTGATCGGCATCGCCGGAGCCGTCTGGTGGGCTTGGCATGGAGCCGGGGTGGTGCAGGCGGTGCAGGTGATGATTTCCATCTTCGTCGTCTCTTGTCCCTGTGCGCTCGGCGTCGCGGTGCCGCTGGCTGAGGAGCTGGCCGCAGCGCGTGCAGAGAAGCTCGGCGTCTTTGTCCGAACCCTCGGTCTATGGAAGCGCATGATGCGTGTGCGGCGGACGGTCTTTGATAAAACCGGCACGCTCACTTTAGAAAATCCGGTGCTGGAAAATGACGAAGTGATGAACCGTCTCGGTGATGAGGCACGTGGTGCGCTGCGCACCTTGGTCACAGGGAATTTGCATCCTGTGAGCCGGAGCTTGTTTGATGCCGTCGGTCCAGGAGCCATGCAGGCAGGTGAGGTGAGGGAAGCCATCGGTCAGGGCTTGTCCTTCACTGATGAAGCGGGCCACGAGTGGTCACTCGGGCGTGGCGATGGCGCGGATGCGCTGCTGACTCGCGATGGCGTGACGATGGCGGGCTTCCGCTTCCGTGACGAACTGCGCGGCGAGTCGGTGGATGAAGTCCACACGCTGCAACAGCGCGGCGTTTCCGTTCATATCCTCAGTGGTGATCGTGAAGCCAAGGTGGCCCATATCGCGGCTCAGCTTGGCTTGAAAAATGAGGACTGGCAGGCAGGTCTGACGCCCGAACAAAAAGCAGCGTGGGTAACGCAGCAGGATCACGATGACACGCTCTACATTGGTGATGGAGCCAATGACAGCCTCGCGTTTGATGCGGCCCTTTGCGCGGGGAGTCCGGTCACGGGCCGCAGTTTCTTGGAGCAGAAGGCGGACTTCTTTTTCCTCGGACACAGCCTGCGTTTTGTCAGCGGGCTGATGGATGTCGCACGCCTGCATCGCCGCGCCACGCGCCGTGTCTTTGCCTTCTCAGTGACTTATAACGTCGTGACTGTCATCGCTGGACTCATGGGACATCTCAGTCCTCTCGCAGCCGCCATTCTCATGCCACTGAGTTCGGTGGCGACGTTGAGCATCGTGGCGCTGACGTTTGCTGGGAAAAAGCAGACTTCAAATAAGCCATCGTTGGTTAGCGATCTAATCCCAGACGATCAAACTGCGGGCCACCTCGCCACGCTCTAGGGCTGCGTAGGCTTCGTTGATTTCATCGAGACGCCAAGTGCGGGTGAGCAGTTCGTCGAGCTTTAGCGCACCTGTTTGATGCAGATCCATCAGCCGTGGCAGGTCGATGCGTGGCCGCATGGAGCCGTAGAGGCTGCCTTTGAGTGTCTTCTCGGCGTAGAGGAGCTGGTTGGTATTGATGCGTGTGCGGGCATCCCCACGGCTGATGCCGGTGACGACGCATGTGCCGCCTTTGCGCAATGAATCAAAAGCTTGCTCAATCGGCTCTGGCAGGCCGATCGCTTCAAAGGTGAATTCCGCGCCCAGTCCGCCGGTGAATTCTTTGATCGTCTTCACCGGATCGCAGGTGCTGCTGTCGATGAAGTGCGTGGCACCCATCACGCGTGCATGGCGTTCTTTGCCCGCCACCGTGTCCACGGCGATGATCTGTCGTGCGCTGACCATGCGCGCTCCTTGGATAATGTTTAGCCCGATGCCGCCGCAGCCAAAGACTGCCACCGTCGCCCCTGGCCGCACCTGTGCCGCGTGAGTCACTGCGCCGATGCCGGTGATGACACCGCAACTGATCAGAGCCGCTTTCCACAGCGGGAACTCAGGGTCGATCTTCACGACCGCACCCTCAGGCATGGTGGACATGGAGCTGAAGGTGGAGACGCCCGCGTAATGCAGAATGCTGTCCCCGCGCGAGTTGCGGAAGCGTGTTTTACCATCCGGCATGAGGCCCGTGAAACGCATGGCGGTGCCCAGATCACAGAGCGCGGGCCTGCCCTGCTGGCAGTAGTCGCAGCGGCCACAGGAGGAGCGCCAGATGGGGATGACATGATCGCCTGGCGCCACGCTGATCACACCCGGACCCACTTCCTCCACCACCCCCGCGCCTTCATGGCCGAGGATGATCGGCATGGGCATGGGCAGGTCACCTTTCATCACATGCAGATCACTGTGGCAGACACCGGCCGCCTTCATTCGCACCAAGACTTCGCCTGCTTGCGGTGGCAGCACCTCGACCTCCTCAATGACGAGTGGCTTGCCTGATTCATAGAGTACTGCGGCGAGGGCGGTGGGCATGGGGTGTTAAGAGGCGGTGGGTTTCACGACAATATCGCCATTTGGAAAATTTCCGCGAATGGTGCGCCGATAGACGTGCATCTCAGGGCGGATCATGCCGTGGGTCAGTCCGCATTTCACCTTTTGCACAGCCATGCCTTTGGATTCTTCCCATTGGTTCGACATTTGAAGATTCTGTCCTTGGAGATAGAGCGTGTGGTCGAAGTCCTCATTCTCGTGGACCTTTCCGTCGTGAATATGCAGCGTGGGAAAGAACACACTTCCTGGTCTCCCGGTTGGAAAGGAAAATGCCATGGGATGCACGTCGTGACGGCCTTTGCGCAGCTTGAAGACAGCAAAGCCAAAGTGGGTATAGCCGGGTAGCTTAGACCAGACAGCATCTGGCAGACGAAAGCGTGAATCGAGTCGAGTGAAGTCTGCAATGCTGGGGACAAAACTCGCTTCATAGGCTCCAACAGCGACGACTTTCAATTGGGCGCTACGAGTACTTCTTGGCGCAGTGCCAAATGGGCCAGCGTAAGTCACGGCGGCTGTTGGAAAGCTCTGGTGTAGATCCTCGAAGACGTCGGCATAGCCCGAGAAATCAAAGAAGCGCACAGCATCCTCGTGGGTGTCAGCTTTGACCGGAATGGGCAGCACCATGGCGACATCTTCTTTAGCACGCATCGACATCGAGTAGATGAGCGTCTGGTTTCCACTGGCACCTAGTCGCGCAAAGATGCGGGTATTTTTAACCTCTTCGACAATTTGGGTTCCAGAAAAGCAGCACATAGAAGCATGGGATCAAAAGATGGGACTCTTGTCGAGTCCGCACTTTGATTCACTTCTTCGTCGAGGCATCAAACTTCCAGGTCGTTTTGAAATCAGAGCTGAGCGGTTGCTTGAGCAGGCTGGTGCGGAGGAGTTCGATGGGAATGGGGCCGAGGTGGAGGAGGGTGTCGTGGAAGGTTTTTTCGGTGAGCTTGCCTGTGGTGACGAGTTCCTGATGCAGGGCGATGAGTTGGAGGCCGCCGAGCATGTAACCGCATTGGTAGAGCGGGGAGTAGTTTCCTTTGATGAAGCGGCGGACTTCGCCGAGGTGGAACTTCAGGGTGACGATGATGCGGGCGCAGCGGTGCATGCGCCAGAAGAGCGCGCCGATACGGTCCTCCGGCGTGGTTTGATAGCCGAGATCCCAGAGGCGCATCTCCCAGTAGAGTGCCCAGCCTTCGACAAAGAATGGTGTGCTGAATGGCTGGCGATAGGGGAGGTATCGGTCGGCCATGTAGCGCTGGAGGTGATGGCCGGGGATGAGTTCGTGTGGCACGACGTTGCGCATGAAGGGGCGGTTGTTCCCACGCATGGACATCATTTTGTCCTCGTGCTTCATGGCCTCGTTTGCGTAAGCGACGAGGATGTCGTGGCCGCTGTAGGCGGCATACGGCATCTGCTTTTGCTCCTGCGGTCCGAGCATGCGAGTGCCCCACCACTCGGCACAATCGGCGGGTACGGTGACGAGGTCGCGCGTAGTCACGAAGTCGGTGGCGCGTTTGCCCTCAGCACGGACGAAGGTTTCCTGCTCGCCGGGACGGACGTATTGCAGCTTTACGCGGAGCAGGGCTTTTTTCCAATCGTCACCGAGCTTCATGTCTTGGGCGGCTTTTTTCATCTCAGTCTCACACCACGTGAACTCGCGTTCGGCGATCTTGATGAGTTCATCCGGTGTGTAAGGGATGAACTCATGGGCGAGCTGCTCTTGCAGATTACTGGCTCCCTGGGCTTTGCCGAGTAGTGGGGCGTCGTCCTTGCCTTTGATGCCGGCGATCTCTTCGCGCAGGTATTTGGCGTAGCCTTCGAGCGCTTTGGTGGCCTCATCATAGGGCTGCTTCACCCACCAGTTAAAATCGGGCAGAAAGCCGTTGTAGTTGCCGAACCAAGTCTTCAATGATTCCCGCAGAGCATCGGCGGAGTCGGCTGCATGCATGGCCTGGAGTGGCGTGGGCAGGGCAGGGGACAGCGGTTTTTTTGAAGCCTCTGGCTTGGCGTCTTTGGCGG
Organism: Prosthecobacter sp.; assembly: GCA_040081325.1. Classification (GTDB taxonomy): domain Bacteria; phylum Verrucomicrobiota; class Verrucomicrobiia; order Verrucomicrobiales; family Verrucomicrobiaceae; genus Prosthecobacter. The sequence goes on along the minus strand of JBEBGU010000058.1, from coordinate 4,863 downwards.
CTGGTTTCTTGTCTTTGACGGCTTTGAGTTTGTTTTGCAGATCGGTGACGGCTTTAGCCAGTGGGGCGAGCGCGGTGGCGGCTTTTTCGACATTCAGCGGATCACCATGGACGCGCTGCTCGGTGAGTCCGTCGATGATGGGACGGAAGGGCAGCCATGGGGTGAGTTCTTGCGAGTCGTCACGGCGATCACCGAGGTGCATGAGGGACGCTTCGAGATCGTTACGCAGGAGAATGTAGTCGATCTGGTCGGGTGACGAGAGTTTGCTAAATTCGAGTTTGCTCAGCCGGGTGAGCCAGCTCTTTAACAATTCCTGTTCGCGGTCGAGCGACTTCGTAGAATCACCTGTGATGGACCAGTGGCGCTGAAGCAGGCTGACATCGGCACCGTACTGCTCGATGAGATCGCGCGGGGTTTGGGCGGCGAGAGTGGAAGAGAGAAGGAGGAAAAGTAGAAGGCGACTCACGAGTGAAAGGGAACGGGTATGGGCTGGGAAAGCAAGCAGTGGCTGAAGTCTGTGGAACTTGGCAAAACAGGCTGGTTGATGATCGAACTTCAGAGTCTGAGGGGGCTATTTGTGGAAGATTAAGATATTTTAAATATCAGCGTAAATTATATTGAAATTATAATTGCTATGGCTATCGTGGATGGAATTAATGGCATCTATGGCAAAATCCAGCAGCCAACTTTATGGCGGCAGGGCAGGGAGCACAGCTCTCCCTGATGGAGGTTCCATGTTTGTTAGGCGGGGTCGGCGCATGATTCTGGCAGCTATTTATCTGCTCATTGGGTTGGGTGTAGCCTCGGCCCATAACTTGAATCAGAGGGCGGATTACATTGGCTTTGACCCAGAGACACTCGCCCGGATGCAGCAGCGGCAGGCCGCTGGTCAGCCACTCATTCAGGCGGGCGATGTGGTCGGGCTGATCATGAAAGCGACGCCTTCAGTGGGCACTCCGACCGGGGCTGGTGGCTACTCGACATTCTTTGTGCCCGTAGGTTCACAGGTCGTCGGAGCGCAGTATGGGCGCATTGATTTGAGTGGGAAATTCGTCGCCATGCCGATGAAGGGGCAGTCGATTCTAGCACTCGGCGATGGCTCTGTGGGGGCCAAGGCGCAGAACGCACTCAAAGGGCTGGAGCTTGGCCCGAACATCCTCGGAGATAAGGCCTACGCCGTGGACAGCACATCGGGTCTCATGCGTGGGACAATGGCCGGTGTGTACTCTGATACGGGTATCTTTTACTCCACCGATCCTAAAACAGCCTGGCAGAGTTGGGTGAACATGGGCGGCTATGATGGCAGCACCGGCACGGTGACGGACAATCTGATCACGAACAATTCTGGGGATCGCATCATCCCCACCACGCGCTGGGATGCTGAGCAGCTTCTCGCTTTTGGTAGCAGCTCCCCCATCGCTCCGCTGGTGGATAGTGCGGATGGACGCGGCAATACGCCATGGGGCACTGGAAGCGTCGTCGCAGGACCGCAGAGCGGCTATGCATGGTCCTTTAACAAGACCTACTGGGATGCCAATGCGAGCGATCCAGCGCGCATGAAGAATGCCATTCGAAATGTGGGACCATGGCAGCGCATCAAATATCCTGGCAGTATGGTGGCCAAGGACACACCAGGGCTGCGTAGCACAGCTCTCGGCTATGTGGGTGTGGATGGCAGCAATCTCGGTTATGCTCTCAGTGCGGCGAATCCACTGCCGCCGACCACGAGCTGGAGTGATGCGACAAGCCCAAAGGCCGTGCGCCTCGCCTGGGGAAATCTGGAACTCTTCCGGCCCGAGTACGCACGGCTTCAGCTCAAGATCAATGTCGGCCCAGGTCTGCCAAACTCGCCCTTCGACGCAGCAGGCTACCTGCAAAGCTATGCCGACACTTTTGGCGGCGATGCTGGTGGTGAGTACACCAACAAAGATCACCTCTGGCGCTACTATGAGCCGACAACGGTCTCGCTGGTCAGCAAGCCGATGATCTTCAAGCAGGCGTCCAAGCCACTCGTGGCTCCGAACGAAGTTTTCACCTACACGATCTGGTACACCACCTTTGGCAACACCGCGCTGACCAATGTGGTCATCGATGACACGCTACCTTCTGGCATCACCTACATCAGCGCCACACCAGCACCGAGTAGCACCAGCCCGCTGCGGTGGAATGTAGGCACCGTGCCGGCGAACAGCGTGCGTAGCATCACCCTGACTGTGCGTGCCACGGGCACGGGAGTGAAGACGAATACGGTATGCGCCACCAGCGACCAAGCGGCCAAATCCTGCAGCACGGACACCATCGAAGTCTCTCAGGCATCTCTGCTTTACCCTGACAAGACGGTGACTCCATCCACGGCCAATCCGGGTGACCTAGTGACCTACACACTCAGCCTGATCAATGAAGGCCCTTGCCCAAACCCAGTGCCACTGGTCATCCGCGAACTGCTTTCCCCTGGCTTCACTTATGACAGTCTGGTTTCCGCGAAACTGGCTGGCTCGCCGACCTCTGCTATCACGGTGAATTCGAGCAATCCAGCCCAGCCGATCTTCACGGTGAATTCGAGCATCGATAACGGCAAATCTCTCGTCATCGTCTTCAAAGCACGCATCAGCGCCGCTCAGGCAGCCGGGATCTACACCAATAGCTACACCTTTGAATACAGCGGCAAGGTCATGTCCACCGGAGCGCTAGCGCCCGTCACCGTCGGTGGTGGACGCATCGGCGATCTGGTCTTCCGTGACTGGAATAGCAATGGCCTGATGGGTGCTGAGGACGAGCCGCTGCCGGGCGTGCAAGTGCAGCTCTTTGCTAGCAATGGCGCCACCTTGCTGAACACCAAGACCACTGACGCCCAGGGCAAATATGACTTCACCAGCCTCAGTGGCGGCACTTATGTGGTCAAAGTCACTGCACCTGCGGCACACACCGCCACTTATGATCTCGATGGCATCGGTACCTTGAATCAAACCACCGTGACGATTTCAGAGGGCGAGAAGAAGCTGAATGTCGAGTTCGGCTCTCGCCCAGGTGGCACAGGCTCGGTCAGCGGCACCGTCTTCAACGATCTGGGCAACGACGGCACGCTTCAGGCAGGCGACCCAGGTCTGCCGAATATCACCGTTCGGCTCTACCGTGATCTTGATAGCGATGGCGTCATTGATGCTGGCACGGATGCCTTGATCGCCACGCTCCCGAGTGGTGCGGGCGGCGCTTTTAGCTTCACCAATTTGCCACTCGCACTCGATTACCTTGTCGATGTCGATCAGGTGGACGCAGACATCGCCACCGGCCTTGGTGGCTCTCCGTTCTCTCTCACCACGAGCGATCCGCATCGTGTGCAGGCGCTGACGGGTGCTTACATCAAGGCGCACTTCGGGTTCTGGCGAGCACAGCCTGCTAGCATCGGTGATGCGGCATTCATTGATGCAGATGCAGACGGCATTTTCGACAGTGGAGAAACGCCAGTCGCCAATCTGCCCATCACTCTCTTCGCGGACACCGATGCAGACGGCCAGCCGGATTCAAATGAACTACTCAGCAGTGCCCGCACGGACACGGGTGGCCTCTATCGTTTTAACAATGTGGGTGCAGGCACTTACATCGTCGTATGCGACCTCGGCGCAGATCAAGTGCCCGCAGGCTACACGGTGCCGAATGGGGCCATTCTCATCACCGTCACCGCAGGGCAGACGAGCCTGACCAATGACTTCCCCTTCACCCCGCTTCTATTCAAGTCCGTCAACCTCAGCACCGCAGTTCCTGGCAATACCCTAACTTACACCGTGACACCGAACTACAGAGGTAGCGCGTTACTCACCGGTGTCTCCGTGATAGATACAATCCCAACGGGCACGACATACGTTGCCAGCAGTGCCAATGCGGGCGGCACTCTAGCCAGTGGGAAAGTGACATGGAACATAGGTAGTAGTCAGGCAGGCGTGCCCAGCACAGGATCTGGACCAGGATCTTCAAGTTTAACGAACAGCACTAGCACCAGCCGCACCATGGTTGGCCCAGGCACACAGTTCACAGTCAGCCAGACACTCACCTCTAGCATAAGCGTCACCGGAGTCGCACCCGCCGCTCCGGTGTTAACCGTTACCAATGGCGTCGGTGCGACACTTGTCAGTGGTCCTAACCCAGCGAGCGCCACTGTGGGTCCAACTGGCACGACCTTTACCTGGATCTATCAGGCCACAGCGGGCAGCAGCATCGGTCAGGTCAAGTTTGGCATCAGTGCGACCAATGGTACTTCGACCTGGACCTCAGCCATCACGAACAGCGTCATTGTTCTGCCAAACCTGACATTCCAAGTCACGGTCAACGGCGTTCCCGGCGTGGAATCAATCAGCAACGTCGCCAGCATTCAAAGCGCTGAGCCAAGTGGCACCTTGACGATACCCGCTAAAAATTCCAACACAGTGCAGACGACCCTCGCTGGCAGCATTGGAGACACGATCTATGCCGACAATAACGCCAACGGCGTACAGGACGCAGGAGAACCCGGCGTAGCAGGAATCAAAGTGATCGTCACCAATGGCAGTGGCACCACGAAGCAGGCCACCACCGACTCCAGCGGCATTTATCGCGTACACGGCTTGAACGCCAACTCGGGCAACCCTTGGACAATCAACGTCGATCTTCTCACGCTGCCCACCGACTGGGTGATGACCACCACTCCCACACTGACACGCACACTCGCCACGAGCAGCACGCAGATTAGCGATGCTGACTTCGGCGTCTTCAAGCCTGCCGACAATACCACTGCTGCTGAGATTCGCGGCATCGTGTGGACGGACCGTGATGAAGACGGCCTCGTCGAAGATGGTGAAGCTCGGCTCCAGGGCATCGCCGTGAATCTCT
>JBEBGU010000696.1:0-3082 GCA_040081325.1 Prosthecobacter sp. | reverse complement strand
ATCCCGAGCGACTCGGCGACACTAGCCTGACTGGCGGCCTCTGCATCGCCAGTGAGCCAGGGTTTAAGCAGCTCAAACGAGCGCTGTTTGCTCTCTGCGAGCATCTCCGCCTCCAGATCACGCAGCGCTGAGTCAAGCAGGCTGATCGCCCATTGCCGGTCAAAAGCAGCATCGGGTGCCGTCATGTGTGAGTCGGCCATTTGAAGCCCCGGCGCGCTGGTGCTGCCGGGTGAATCCAACTCCGTGTGTTCGACACCGCCACCACGTTTCGCGGCCATCGCATGATCTCGTTGGTCGGTCAAAAAGTGCTTCAAAGCACCGAGTAGATAGGAGCGAAATCGCCCGCGTTCTTGATCTGCATTTTCCAAGGCACCGCCTTCCAGCAGTCGCGCAAAGAACCCGTGCGCCAGTTCCCGCGCCGCATCTTCACCGCGACCTTCGCGTTTCAGGAAGACGATCACCGGCGCGTAGTAGGCCTCGCAAAGATCGCTGAGCGCCGCCTTTGCTGAGGTGTCATCGCCACGCGAGCGAATGACAAGCGTCCAGCGGGTGGCTTGGAAGGGGGAAGTCATGCTTTGACAGATTCGAGACGTTGAAGAACACTTTCACCATGAGAACCGCCACCATGCACGACCTGCAAACCCGCCTCTCCACTGTGCTCGCTTGGCTGGAGGCGGGCGAGGAGGTTATGGTGAAGCCGCAACCCAGGAACCAAGTCGAGCTGCTGCCTGAGATGCCCAAAGTGGACTGGAGCAAGAGCGCTGCTTTTCGTGACCGGACGGGTGAACGGACACTCAATGCCGAAGAGACTGCTGAACTCTATGTGAGCTTCAAAGGAGCGTACTGATCCAAGAGCATGATCTTCTGTGCTGATACGAGCTTTCTGTTTTCCCTTTATGGTGCTGATGTCAATACGGACGCTGCTCAAGAGTGTGTGGCTGAGCACAAGACCGCACTTCATGTTCATGTCGTGAACACGTTCGAGTTTGAGAATGCTGTGCGGCTTAGATTTTTTCAGGGCAAGCTCTCGGGGGTCGAGCGTGACAGGATCATTACAGGCTACCAAGCCGATGTTGAGTCTGACCGAGTCATCCTTCAGCACCTGAGACTTCCAGAAGTTTTCGAGAAGGCTGCCAGCATTTCCAGTCTTCACACCGAAACTCTCGGCAACCGCGCCTACGACATCCTCCAGGTTGCCGCCGCTAAGATTCTCGGAGCGACCCACTTCTGGAGCTTTGACGGCAAGCAGCGGGCGCTGGCAGAGGCGGAAGGGCTGAGTGTGGGGCCGTGAAGTCATGGTTTCGGCAGTGGAGGCAGAACCACGTCAGAGAAAGTCACCTCACGTATGAGGCGTGATCGAATCTCGAAGTAATTTATTTCTGCCAGGCGTGCTGTGAACTCAATCTTTGCATTCAAAGGCTGAATGCCACCACCATAGATGGAATAATCCATTTCTGCGACGCTTCCGCTCTTCAAAATTGCCAGACATTGAAACTGCCGTGAATCATCACGCTGAGTCAAGGCCACAAACGATGTCCCTGCCTCTGTTTCACCAATCGCGGTTATCTGACATGGCTGTCTGAGTTCAATCGTTCCACGAAGGCCTGTGGACAGGTACTCCGAATTGCTCCACGGGCCGACACTGTAGCGCAAAACTAAACGTATTTTTTTAGGCAGAAGCTCAAGAGACTGAATCTTTTGAGTCAGTCGCATGACTGCTGATGACACGAGATTGTTGCCTGATTTTACCTCGGGTCCCAATGTTTCGCGCGCTTCGGATTGCAATAACCCAGATGATGAAAACAGCTTCAACTTGGGCATGGAAGATGAATCGAAATCAGGATGGCTGAACCACAGTTGGAGCCAGCCATCATGGCCATTTTCTGAAATGGACCCAGGTGATGGAACTGAAAGCCGATGCTCTTCCATCGACACCTTGTTTCCAAAAGGATCGAAGCACTGGTTGGTCCATTGTTGTTTGTCTGATCGAAGTCGAAGGGCCACCAATTCAGGCTTGCGGTCCACGGCGATGGCGGTGCCTTGATTGACAGACGTAGGTTTGGCAGAAACTGGCGGTGTTGATGCTGATGGGATCGCCAATGCATCCGGCGACAGATAGGAGAACCACATTTTCCCCACGATCTTGTCCCAGGGCATGAAGAATTCATCAGGGCTGCCGCCACGTTTGAGGCGCAGGCCTTTGTCTTCTTTGGCGACGACGCGGGCCAGCCATGTGTGGCCGCTCTCATGCTGAAAGGCGATGAGTTCTCCGGCGGCAAAGCCGGTGTTGAGCCTGGATGCCAGCCAGTAGCTGCCTTTGGCGACACCCGGTTCGCCGCCATTGGGGATCGAGTAGGAGTGGACGATGAAGGCACGAATAAAAAGCGCGATCACCGTAGCCACGACCACTTGACCACTCAACTTGGCAAGGCGTCCGCGCTTTGGCTTCGGTGTATCGACGGGATTCTGATGCATCCACCACAGCGTCGAGATCACCGAGGCGGCCACGGCGACGAGAGAGAGCGTGACGGCGGCCCAAGGATAGGAATCCTGGTGGCGTGGCAGTTGATAAAATCCGGCGATGCCCGCGCCGATGACGGCGAGCGACCACCAGAACAGATGTTTGCCGAAATGGGCGTTCACCTCATACCAGCGTTCGTCGGAGAGAAAGGTGGAGGGCAGACGCACACCATACCAGGAGTTCATTGGCACGAGCCGCAGCCACAGCGGCAGGCTTACCGCATAGAGCAGGATGCCCATGCTACTGATCACGGTGGGGATGATGAAACGAGCCATGTCGGCACCCGCCGTGGCCCATCGGTAGAGCATCCACCCAAGCAAAGCGCACAGAAGTAGAAGGGCGGGAATCGTCCAGAAGACAAGCGTCGATGGCGGGGATGCTGACGACGATTTACTGGATTGAAATTCCAACTGCCGTCGCGCCCACCATGACACGATTATCATCGGCAGCATGAGCGGTAGCCAGAGGAACGATCCCATGCAGACCCACCAGGCGGACTTGGCCACGAACTGAAGCAGCGGTGACAGTTCCGAAAGCGATTTGACGATATGCGGGGCGATG
>JBEBGU010000695.1:0-3082 GCA_040081325.1 Prosthecobacter sp. | reverse complement strand
TCCGCCCCACCGAAGACTATCTTCATCACTTTCGCCATTCTCACAATCATCCCCACTGCATACTCTGCATGGGACGCTCGTCGAATGGCGCTCGCCAGCAGAGAAGACTACCGTCTCAAAGACTACAACTGTCTTTCCGTCTATGTCGCCCTCATTTTCCTCACGCTGCCCCTCCTCACCGGCCTCGCCTTCTCCGTTCGTGAAAACTTTCTCCACATCTTCGCCATGAGCGGCAGCTCGATGAGCCCGACTTTTGACGAAGGAGACAGAATCTTCGTCCGCAAAGACAGCTATCGCGACCGCCAACCCGAGCGCAACGACCTCGTCGCCTTCCTCAACCCCGCGAATCGTCGGCAAACTTGGGTTAAGCGAGTCATCGCCCTCCCTGGAGACGTCTTGGAGATCAAAGCAGGCATTGTTCACCTCAACGGAGCAGCCATCCAAGAAGTAAGCGGCGTCCAGCTCGACAAAACCAACCTCCCACCAATCACCATCCCTGACCACCACTGCTATGTGCTCGGAGACAACCGCGCCAACTCAAAAGACAGCCGCCACATCGGACCCGTCCCAATGATCGCCCTCGCCGGGAAAGCTGTATCGTGGAGGTAGAACCAAAGCTCATCGTGATTCCAACCGTGAATGACGACGAACTCCTCGCCCTGCTGCACGACACGCTCGCCGCCTTGATGAAGAAGCCGAACGGCAACAACGCCCTTTTCATCATCGAACCAGGACCGAAGTCATGGAAACCTGTCACAAACTCACCGCCAGCCCGATGACTGAGCTGATGCTGCATCAATTCTACGCGCTGCATGATTACACAGTCGGACAACCATGGCATCAATGATTACACAGTCGGACAACCATGGCATCAATGATGACGCCAAGGACATCTGCGGGCGACTAACAAATAGCTTGCAGAAACTTTGAGAAGCAGTCGGTCTGAGCATGTCTGCGTTGTGGCTGAAATGCAGTGTGTCGCGGGATGCCATCCGCTGCATCGCGGTAGATTTGCATCAGCGATGGTGTTAGGGAGCGGCGCTCACGACGCTTTCCTTTCCATGCTGAAATCTCCTGTCACATGCCTCTTCGCCCTGTTCATCGCCATCGCCTTGTCCGTCGCTCATGGGCAGGAACTCGATCTCAGCGCCTTCAAGCTCACTTTCAGCGATGAGTTCGATGGTGACACGCTCGACACCGCCAAATGGCAGGCTCCTGAGATGCCACGGCAGGGGAGTTGTCGCTGGGTGAAGTCGCTGGCTACGGTGAGCGATGGGGCGCTGCATTTGGGTATTCGTTTGAGCCAAGATCCGGTGCTGCGCTATGACTGCGCGGCGGTGCGGACGCGAAAGGACTATGATCCCAAGCAGACGATGTTTGCGCAGCGCTACGGCTACTTCGAGGCGCGGGCGAAGTTCCCGAAGAACATGAAGTCAGACTACTGGGCCGCGTTTTGGATGATGTGCGGAAACGTGAATAGCGCCGATACGCGTGAGGGAATTGAGGCGGACATCTTGGAGAGCTTTCAGCATGCGGGTGAACCTCACTACGGCATGAACTTTCATTGGAACGGCTATGGCAAAGAACACAACTCGACCGGCATCAAACTCGCGCCGACACAGGAGTTGGCCGATGGCGGCTTCCATCGCTTCGGCCTGTATTGGGACGAGCACGTCTATGTGGCCTTCTTTGACGGAAGGGAAGTGGGGCGCACGGATCTGATCGGACTCGGCAGCAAAGACAACGGCAAGACGCCGTCTCAAGGCCCCTGTCAAAGGCCCGGCTACCTGAAGCTGAGCTGCGAGGCGGCTGCCTGGGCAGGTGCGACGAATCAATGGGAGAAGGACCCGACGAAGGAGGATGAATTCGTGGTCGATTATGTGCGTGTTTATGAAGGCACGTTGCCTGCGCCGGTGGTGAAGACGTTTCCTGTGCACATCGAAGTCGATGCCGCTCAGTCCATCGGGGTGCTGAAGCCGATCTGGCGTTTCTTTGGCGCGGATGAACCCAACTACGCCTACATGCCGCATGGTCGCGAATTGCTGGGGGAACTCGGCGAGCTGAAGAAGGACGAGGTTTTCTTCCGCACGCATAGTTTGCTCAGCACGGGCAAAGGCGAGCACGGATTGAAGTGGGGCTCGACGAATGCCTACACGGAGGATGCGGCGGGAAAGCCGGTCTATGACTGGAGCATCGTGGACCGCATCTTTGACACGTATCGCGAGCAGGGCGTGAGGCCGTATGTGCAGATCGGTTTCATGCCGCAGGCGTTTTCGGTGAAGCCGGAGCCGTATCGGCATCGCTTCCCGGATGCGAAGTATGAGGAGCTGTTTGGCGGCTGGGCGTATCCGCCGAAGGACTTCGCGAAGTGGGAGGAACTCGTTTTCCAATGGGCGAAGCACTGCGCCGAACGCTACGGCAGCGACGAGGTGCTGCGCTGGTATTGGCAGACGTGGAATGAGCCCAACATAGACTACTGGCGCGGCACGCGGGAGGAGTTCTTCAAGCTGCACGACCACGCCATCCATGCCGTGCGTCGCGCCATTCCAGGAGCGAAGGTCGGCGGGCCGGATCTCGCCGGCGGCAAGGGCGGCGACTTTTTGGAGGCCTTTCTCAATCACTGCCTCAAGGGCCGAAACCGAGCCACCGGTGAAACAGGCACGCCGCTCGATTTCATCTCCTTCCATGCCAAAGGCAGCCCCAAGCAGATCGATGGACATGTGCGCATGGGCATCGCCAATCAACTCCGTGAGATCGACGAAGCCTTCGCCGTGATCGCAAGCCATCCCGAAGTCAAAGACAAGCCCATCATCATCGGCGAGTCCGATCCCGATGGCTGCGCCGCCTGCAAAGGCGCGGACCGCGACTATCGCAACGGCACGATGTATTCCAGCTACACCGCCGCCATCTTCCCGCGCAAGCTCGACCTCGCCGCGAAACACGGCGTGAACCTCGAAGGTGCGTTGACGTGGTCCTTTGAGTTCGAGGGGCAGCCCTACTTCGCCGGCTTTCGCTCACTGGCCACCAACGGCATCGACAAACCCGTGCTCAATGTCTTCCGCATGTTCGCCCGCATGACCGG
>JBEBGU010000694.1:0-3084 GCA_040081325.1 Prosthecobacter sp. | reverse complement strand
ATCACCCCTTGAGGTCGAAAATGGATTAGCGGCGGAGGCCGAGGCTCTTGAGGAGCTTCAGGTAACGCTCGACACCTGTGCGCTTGAGATAGTCGAGCAGCTTGCGGCGGCGGGAAACCATCTTGAGCAGGCCACGACGTGTGCTGTGGTCCTTGCTATGAACAGCGAGATGCTGTGTGAGTTCGTTGATTCGTGCCGTCAAGATAGCGACCTGCACATCGGCGCTGCCGGTGTCTTTGTCGTGCAATTTGAATTCTTGGGGGCTGGTGGTAGCTTCGCTCATGTTCTTTGGGTAAAACCCGACACCTTGTCAGGCGGGTTGGTATGTTGTTTTGAGGGCCGCGAAGGAACCACGCTTGCCCTCTTTGGCAAGGACTTTTTCACATCGACAATTCATCGCGTCACGACCCCTGCTGGACCGACCTCCCAGGCCCTTCCGGCGGCTCGGACGGCGACAGCAGCCGCTTTCTCCGGCCAGTCCATCTCATGCCGATCGTGAAAGGCGACCTCCACCGTCTGCCATTTACCTTCGATGAGAGCCTGAATGACCCACCAACGGCTGTATCCTTCCCAGCGCAGGTCCGTAAAATTCCAGCGCACACGTTTACGCTCAGCAATCTTTTCCACCAGCGGCGCGGGCAGGGCCACGTTGCTGAGCCAAGGGCTGGCCGGGAGGATGGTGTGCAGGTTGTAGGCACGCTCCAGGGTGAGTGTGCCGACTTTGCCAAGATTTTTATCCAGTGCGCCGAAGTTCCAATGAAAATGGCCGGGCGGCATCTGCAACTGCCGAGCACGCAGAACACTGATCTGAGCCAAGATCTCCCCTGCCCTGCGGTCATTCCCCACATTGCTGGTATTCATACCGGGCCAGATGTGGCGTCCCAGTGTGTTCTCACCCAGCCACCAGTCGAAATAGGTGGCAAAGCCGAGCTTGGGGCGGTCGATGGTCCAGTAAAGCTGCGGCGTGAGGTAATCGACCCAGCCCTTTTGCAACCAGCCACGGCTATCCGCGCCGAGGTGCTCGTAAGGGTCGAGCCCGCCACCAGTGCCAGCCGGATAATTGGGCCTCCAAAGACCAAACGGACTGATGCCAAACTTCACGCTGCGCTTGATCGCTTTGATGCCCTGATAGGCGGCCTGCACGACTTGATCGACATTTTCCCTGCGCCACGCGGTGAGTTCGAGAGTGCCGCCACCCGACTTGTAGCGCGAATAGGTATCGGCATCATCAAAAGGGATCGCTTTGCCATCCTTACCATTCACCGGATAAGGATAAAAATAATCATCCATGTGGATGCCATCCACATCATAGCGGCGGGTCACATCGAAGATCACATCCAGTGCGCGCTGCCGCACTTCAGGCAGGCCAGGATTCATCCACCAATCGCGGCCATACTTCACGGTCCATTCAGGATGTTGGCGGCGCACATGATTCGCGCTCGGTGCAAAGCGATCTCCGGCCAGAGCACGATAAGGATTAAACCAGGCGTGCAATTCCATCCCATGCTTATGCGCCTCGTCGATAGCAAAAGTGAGTGGGTCCCACTTTGGCGATGGCGGCAGACTCATTAGGCCACTGAGATAGCAGGACCACGGCTCGATCTTTGATTCATAGAGTGCATCGCACGCCGGGCGCACCTGAAAGATGAGGCAATTCAGCCCATGATCATGAGCGCTCTGAATCATGCGTTTCAGCTCCACCTGCTGCTGCTCCACCGTCAGTCCGGGGCGCGAAGGCCAGTTGATGTTATGCACCGTAGCGATCCATGATCCCCGCAGCTCACGCGCTGGCAGTGGCACGGCGATCTGCGCGGGAGCGACATCGAAATGCGCCAGGATGATCAAGCTGAAAATAAACAGAAATCTGCGCACTTGAGATGCCAGAAATCCTAAACACAGCCCACAAGAGTTAAGCTCATTCAGACGTTGATTCAGTCGATGGTTCAGGCTGGGAATCTTCAGGAACATGAGCTTTGGGTTCTGCCACTTTACGCACGAGTCGCGCCGCATAGAAGCCATCGTGACCAGTTTCGGCTGGATTGATTTTCATCTCTTCCTCCAGCGTCCAGTCTTCACCATGAGCTGCGAGGAACTTCTGCACCTGCTCTTCATTCTCACTCGGCAGGATAGAGCAGGTAGCATAGACGAGCTTGCCGCCCGGTTTTACCATCGAAGCGTAACGCACCAAGATGTCCTGCTGCTCGACAATGAGTCGGTCGATCTCGATGTTACTCAGCTTCCACTTCGCGTCAGGATTTCGGCGCAGCACGCCGAGACCCGAGCATGGAACATCCAGCAACACACGATCAGCATAGTTCGCCAGACGCTTGATCGACTTGCTGCCTTCAATGAGCCGAGTCTCCGCCACATCGACACCTGCACGACCGCAGCGTTTGCGCAGCTCGTTCAGTTTCCACTGATGCACGTCGAGAGCCAGGATTCGGCCCTTGTTTTGCATCAGCGCGCCGATGTGCAACGTCTTGCCACCACCTCCAGCACAGGCGTCGATCACCTTCATACCCGGCTCCACTTGCAGGAAAGGCGCGACTTGCTGCGAGGATGCATCCTGCACCTCAAACAAGCCTTCTTTGAAAGCGGCCATGCCGAAAACATTGTAACGCTGCTGCATCTCGAGTGCGGTCGGGATCGGCTTCAGTGCTTCTGTGATGAAACCATCCCGCCCCAGCCGCTCCTTCAAAGTACGACGCTCCGTTTTAAGTGTGTTCACGCGCAGATAGACCTTAGCGGGAACATTCAGCGTGGCGCGAATCGCAGGCCAGGCTGCACCCAGCTCATGACTGAGTCGTTCCTCCATCCAGTCGGGCAGCGACGCACGAACCGCTGGAGAAACCTCCTGCTTCGAGCGCTCAATGATGTCCTGCCTGCGGATGCCCACAAGCTCGTCAAAAGGCGGCAGTTCGCCATCCTGCATGACCTGATAGGCCGCCCAGACACGCCAGAGTTCTTCATCTCCGATACACTCCCGCCGTGCATGATCCCCATCTGGAAGTCCCGCCAAATGCCAGTACCAGCGCCAGTAGCGGACGATTTCATAAATAGCCTCCGCAAACATGCGCCGGTCAC
>JBEBGU010000693.1:0-3087 GCA_040081325.1 Prosthecobacter sp. | reverse complement strand
GTCGATAAACTCGTGCTCGAGCCGGTTTTCTGAAACAGTTTCGTCACCTAAAAGCAGGTGAAACCCCTCCCGTCTGCGGCAGAAATGTAGGTTCAGCACTCCCGATTATTCGAACCTGACTTTCCGCAGTGAATCCGCGACTCCCACTCTTTCTTGCCTCACTATTAGTTGGCCTCAGCAGCGTCTCCGCCCAACAACCGGAGTCCGCCGCCGCAGATGCTTCTGCGGCCATGGACGAAACCCGTGCCCTGCTTCAGCAGTGGGCCACAACCCAGCGCTTGATTACAAGTGAGCGTGCTGACTGGGAAAATGGAAAGGCCATGATCCAGGGGCGCATTCAGCTCCTGAAAATCTCCGTCGAAGAGACCGAGAAGAAGATCGCCGATGCCAAAGCCAAACTGGAAGACGTGAAGAAACGCACTGCGGATGCCGAAGCTGAAAAAGCCCTAACGAAAGAAGCTTCTGATGCACTTCTGGCGACCGCGCCAGAGCTAGAAACCGGTGTAAAGGGTTTGTTCAATCGGGTACCTGGTGTGGTGCAGGAAAAGGTGAAGGTGCTGCATGACCGTATTCCGGAAAAAGGCGCTGACTTGAAAAACATCACCGCAGCAGAGCGCTTTCAAAACGTGCTTGGCATCCTCAATGAACTTGGCAAAGCCAACACCGAACTGACCACACTCCCAGAGATTCACGACATCGGAGAAGGTAAGAAGGCTGAGGTGAAGGTGGTCTATGTGGGCCTTGGTCAGGGCTACTTTGTAAACTCCAGCGGCACTATCGGCGGTCAGGGAATTCCCACTGACGAAGGCTGGGCCTGGACAACCAATGCCGCCATCGCGCCAAAGATGCGTGAGGTCGTCGAAGTCATGAAAAAAACCGTTTCCCCGAAGCTGGTCGAACTGCCCGCTGAGATCCGCTGAATTAAAATCAAACTGCTAATACCGCCATGCGCCCGCTCATCACTACTCTGCTGATTCTCACCGCTTCCTTCGCCTCCGCGAACGTCAGCGGCTTCTCTGCTGCGAAAACCTCTGCGCAGGCGGACTACGACCGCAGCAAGGAAGACCTGACTAAAGTTCAGACAGAGATCGCTAAAGAAAAAGAGCCACTGAATCGCGAACTTTCGCAGCTCGAAGAAAAACTGCGGCAGCTCCAAGATCAGTATGCACCGCTGACGCGTGATGTGGACACCGCAGAACTGAATTTCTCCAACCTCAAAGGTCAGGTGAAGCTGGCGGGAGAAGAGAATATGTATCTAACGAACATTCTCGACGAATACACCAAAGGCTTCGAGTCCAAGGTCCACGCCAGTGAGATGCAGCTCTACAAAGACGTGCTGGGCAAAGCCAAGACGGCTTCTGAAAACGATATGACGCCGCTGAAAGAACGCTTCCTAGCCCAAGTGGAGCTTTTGCGTGCTGCGATCAAACGCCTTGATGACATCATCGGTGGCACTCGCTTCGCTGGCAAGGCGGTGGATAGTCAGGGATTGGTCATGGATGGCACTTTTGCAATTCTAGGCCCCATGGCTTTCTTTGCGACCAAAGGCGGACTCGGCGCGGGCATTGCAATGCCGCAGGTCGGCTCACCGATGCCGATCATTCGTAGCATTACGCCAGAGATCAATGCGTCGATCGCCTCACTGGTAGAGACTGGCAAAGGCCTGCTGCCTCTGGACGCGACGCTCGGTGGTGCGATCAAAGACTTCGTCACCAAGCACACCTTGATGGACACCTACAAGCATGGGGGGCCGATCATGCACCCATTGTTGCTGACCAGTATTCTTGTTTTCGGTACGGCCATGGAGCGCATCTTCTTCATCCTGCGTGAGAAGAAGCGCCGCAAGCCAAAGGACGTGCTGCAATTGCTGGATGCGGTCGAAGCAGGTAACTTCGATAAAGCTATCGCCGTCGGTGCCAAGTCCAACGACTACGTGGCACGCGCGTTGTCTCACGCTCTGGAGCATGTGGAGACGAATATCTCTGATGCCCTTAGCCTCTCAGCCTCATTAGAAATCAAGCGCTTCAAGCGTGGCTTCTTTGTTCTCGATACCGGCATGACGATCGCGCCGCTTCTGGGTCTGCTTGGTACAGTGACGGGAATGATGGCGTCCTTTGCCTCCATCGGGGCAGACATGGGCGCTCCGTCAGCGATCACGGGTGGTATTGCTGAAGCTCTCATCGCGACAGCATTCGGTCTTGTGATTGCCATGACGGGTCTGATTCCCTTCAACTACCTCAACAACATGGTGGAAGATGCCGAGCACGAGCTCGAGATTGCGGCTTCAAAGCTGGAACTCATCATCGAGAAAAATAAAAAGCATGAAGAAGATCTGCGCCATCGTCATCGCCAGATGCTCGCCAGCGAAGATGAGCAGCAGGCAAGCACCAACGCTGGCAAAGGCGGAATGCTCGGTCCAAACCCTGTGACGGCCTAACCTGATGAAGTTTAAAAAACGAGCCAAGAAACACGCCAAGATCGAGGTGATTCCTCTCATCGACGTCGTGTTCTTCCTGCTGGCCACCTTTGTCATGGTTTCACTTTCCATGACCAAAAATGAAGGCATCACGGTAAACGTGCCGTCAGCTTCGACGGCTGCTCCCAAGGAAAATAAGGAGGCGACGCTGACACTGAGTGTGGCTCAACAAGGGGAGATCTTTTTCAACAAAGAGAAGATCAACTTTGCCCAGTTGCCCATCCGCCTGCAAAATTTCAAAGCGGCGAACAAAGACCCGCAGGTTGTCGTCAATGCTGACGGCAAGGCTGAATACTCAAACATCGTCGCTGTGATTGACGAAGTGAAGCGCATTGGCATCACCAAGGTGGCTCTTTCAACAGAGCGTAAATAGGAACTTTCATTGAAGCATGAAAAAGGTCTTCCTCGGATTTCTAGCTGCTCTTTTTCTCCATGCTTTCGTGTTCTTATTTGGCGGCTTCTTGATCCCCAAGGGAGAAAAAGAGGGACCTAAAAAAGATGTCCTTCAGGAGGTGGAGATCGCCAAGGAGGAGAAACCCACCCTGCGCGAGTTCTTCCTACTCAGCTCCAAACCGACCCTCTTCGCCTGCAACGTCGCGGAGGAAGAGCTG
>JBEBGU010000692.1:0-3090 GCA_040081325.1 Prosthecobacter sp. | reverse complement strand
GTGGATCGAGTGACCACCTCACTGGCTCTGCTCGCTCAAAAAAAAGCACCCCTCATGGTGATCACGGGCGGTGGCTATTCTAAGGCTGGAAAGATGTATTCCGAGGCTGATGCTGCTCTCAGCTTCTTGAAAGACAGCCTCGGCAGCCCCTTGAATATTCAGAGCCTAGGCGTTTGTGCCGACACTCATGATGAGGCGGTAAAGCTAGCCGCTCTAGCCAAAGAGAAACGCTGGCAGCGTGTCCTACTCGTTACCTCGGCAAGTCATTTACCACGCGCCGTGGCCACCTTTGAAAAAGCAGGTCTCAAGGTGAGCGCTGTGCCTTGTGATTACTTGAGCAGCTTCAACACCCTCACTGATATGGATTGGGTGCATCCACCTCACGGCGGTTCCTTCTATGACTTTGGTGCTTGGTTTCATGAGTTCATTGGCACCTGGGTCTATCGCTGGCGCGGATGGATTTAATTTATGAGTGAAACCTCAAATCCGCAGCGTGATGATTGACTCCCCTTTATCCATGTTCGCACTCACAGACAAAACCGCCCTCATCACCGGAGCTGGCTCCGGCATCGGCCAAGCCATCGCCATCCTCTTCGCCAAACAAGGCGCGCATGTCGAAGTGCTCGACCTCAAGCTCGAGTCAGCTCAGGCAACCGTCGATCAAATCATCACCGCAGGCGGCAGTGCTCATGCCACTGCTTGTGATGTCGGTGATCAGGAATCCGTGAAGTCCATCTTTGCCGCCATCAGCGCCCGTCGACCAAAGCTCGACATCCTCGTCAACAATGCCGGCGTCGCCCACATCGGCAGTGTTTTGACCACCAGTGAGGCTGACATGGACCGCCTTTACCGCATCAATATCAAAGGCGTCTTCCACTGCTCCCAGGCGGCCATCGAGCGCATGGTTCCTCAGGGCGGCGGCATCGTCCTAAACATGTGCAGCATCGCCGCGCAAATGGGCCTGGCCGACCGCTTCGCCTACTCCATGACCAAAGGGGCCGTGCTCATGATGACCTACTCCATGGCCAAGGATTTCATCAAGCAGGGCATCCGCTGCAACTGCATCTGCCCTGCCCGAGTTCATACCCCTTTTGTCGATGGTTATCTCGCCAACACTTATCCTGGACGCGAAGCCGAGATGTTTCAAAAGCTCAGCGAAGCCCAGCCCATCGGGCGCATGGCCCAGCCCGCTGAGATCGCCGCACTCGCGCTCTATCTTTGCAGTGACGAAGCCAGCTTCATCACCGGCAGTTCTTATCCCATCGACGGCGGCGCGGTGAATCTGCGCTAGGCCACAGCGATTTCTGAATCTCGCCTTCCCAAATAGAGATCCCTTCGGTAAAAAACGCTGTGACCGACTCACTCCTCGTTCGTGAAGATCTCTTTGATGCCGCCTTTCTAGATCGGCTGCGTTCACTGGCGGTGCGTCTGCGGAAGCGCCGCTCACTGATGCGCAAAGGGTCACAGTCCACACCCGCCACAGGCTACACACGCGAGTTCAAGGACTACCGCCAATACACGCCGCGTGAAGATTACCGAGCCATCGACTGGCGACTGTATGCTCGGTTAGACAAGCTCTTTGTTCGGCTCTATGAGGAGACGCAGGAGCTCAATCTCCACATCCTTGTCGATACCAGCGGTTCAATGGCCGAGCCGCATGGTGACAAACGAAAACAAGCCCTGCGCTTCGCCGTCGCACTGGCCTATCTCGGTTTGGCTGGGCATCAGCGCATCAGTCTTTATTCGCTGGGCGACACCATCCACCAAGAGCTGCCGCCACTCAGAGGGCAGGGGAATATTGAAAAGGTCATCCAGTCCGCCACTCAACTGAAGTTCGGTGGACTCACCGATCTCGAACGCAGCTTTGCTGACTTTCACCCGACTCGCCAGCGCTATGGCGTCATCTTTGTGATTTCAGATTTCTTCGGTCGTGATGTCAGCACCGCCACGGAGTCCATCAAGCGCGCCGCCTCCTGGCCGGGAGAGGTTCATTTTCTACAAATCCTCCATCCCGAAGAGCGCACGCCCAGCCTGGAAGGCGAGGTCGAACTCGCGGAGGTGGAGACCGGCGAGCGCCGCCGCTTCTGGCTCACCCGCCGTGACGTGCAACGCTACACCGACGCCTTTGACGCCTTTTGTGATGAACTCTCCCGTGAGTGCGCCAGCCACCGAATCGACTTCATGCAATGCGGTGCCGAGGAACCCTTCGAGCAGCGCTTCCTGGACCTTCTAAACCGAGGCTCAGCGCTGGCTGGCGCGTGATCTGGGGACATGTTTTAGAGCTTGCCCCCGAGCGGTAAATGAAATTGATACAGCAAGCACCCCGACGACATCGAGTGGTATGAGAAATGGGAGATCAGCCGCACCGGTGCCGCCTGCCTCGGCCTCTACACGAACACCGGCACCGTCTTCACCGCCGCCACCACCGACTGGTCGCACGGCTTGCAGGGGAATGATGCTGCCGTCGTCCGCATCACGAGGAATGTACTGGAGAGACTGGGGAAGTAAAGGTTCCGAAACACAATCAAGAGGGCTTATGCTAGCAGCCGTGAGTGTTAACCCTTTTGCCATTCGATAAGGTCTGCTTTTGCCTGCGACCAATCACCAGAGGATATAAAGTCAGGTTCCATGTCTGCAGACTCCAATGCTCTCATGAAAGTGGGATATTGGAGCTTGTACAGATTCCATGTCCTTTGATACTTCCTTCTGATCTTTAAATCGGACTGTGATTCGATCTGATCATGTATCGATTTCAAAAAGGCACAGTCTCGAACCAAATATGTTTCGAGACCGGAGGCAAAAACCAAGTTCCAATCGAGAGGGAATCGGAACCCCGCTTGGCGATCTGTCTTCGACTTTATTCCACCAGCATTTGCGTACGACGAATGGTGGTAATGCAGGCCTGAGATTGCTTGTGTCAAAAACACATAACTGAAACCCTTGTAACACGAACGCGTGTGAAACACGCTGCAATATGGAAGGCAATCATCGTTCATAAAAAGCCCAACTCCAAGAAGATGCTTTTCGGCATCGTGAGCATCTCGTGTGGCCGGCCCAAAAAAGGCATCGATATTAGACATTGTCTCATGG
>JBEBGU010000691.1:0-3093 GCA_040081325.1 Prosthecobacter sp. | reverse complement strand
TTGCCGCGATAGACACCCAGATTGATGACGCAGATGCCCTGATCGACATGGCTGTATTCACCGATCGGCGGCACGCCCACCTGCGGGTAATTCGCCGGATCAGCCGATGTCTCCGTGCCGTCGGCATTCTTCTTCAGGATCATCGGGAACGGATGGCTGCCGCACATGAACTTCCAGCCGTAGTTCTCGCCGCCTTTGCTGCTGGCGGGCTGCATGTTGATCTCTTCCCAGTGATTCTGGCCGATGTCGGCGATGTACATGTCGCCCGTCTTCGAGTCGAAGCTGAAGGTCCATGGATTGCGCAGACCGTAGGCCCAGATCTCTGGCTTGGCTTTCGGATGCACCTTTGAAAACGCCTCCTCGCTGACGCCGAAGAGTGTCATCTGCTGCAAGGGCGTGATGAATGGGTTGTCCTTCGGGATGTCGTAGGCACGATCACCGGACGACTTGTTCACGTCGATGCGCAGCATCTTGCCGAGCAGCGTGTGCAAATCCTGGCCGGCATTGATGACATCGCCTTCCCAACCGCCATCACCGACGCCGATGTAAAGATAGCCATCAGGTCCAAAGGCGATCTGGCCGCCGTGATGGTTGCAGTATGGGAAATCGATCTGCATGAGCACCTTCACGCTCTCAGGATCGAGTCGGTCAGGATTGCTCTTCGACACCGTGTACTCAGCGATCATCGTCGCACCATTGAACCACAGATCCGCATAGGCGATGTAAACCTTGCCGTTGCTCTTAAAGTCGGGGTGGAAGGCCATGCTGTACATGCCGAGCTCCAGGAAAGACGAGATGGTTTTGTCCTTTAGATCCAGAAACGGCTTCTTCGTTTTCTTGCCATCTTTGATGATCTGGATCACACCAGGGCGCTCGATCACGAACACACGACCAGTGCCATCATTCGGCGCAGCCACACTCACGGGATCAACAAGATCATCTGCCACTTTCACGAGGCTGACGGCCACATTGCCGGGCAGTTTGCCGCCGGGTTGGGCTGGTTTGGTATCAGCGGCACGCACACTCGTCAAAAGTGCGGTGAGAGTCAGGAATGTAAGGATGGGTTTCATGAGGTTGGGGTCAGATTGACGCGCTTCAATACGCAAATGCTAGACTAGCGATTTCATCGCATCTCTGACAAGCCTGAAATATCCCCTGCCCTAAAAGCGCAAGATCCTCCATGAATGCTTCTCGGAAGCTCCATGGAGGATCTTAAATGAAAGGTGCTGTCGGGAAAATTAGTTACCCAGGTTCTTCACCCCGTTGACCCGCGAGTTCACTCTCAAGCGCAGACCGTTGAGCTGGATGAAGCCGGTCGCATCATCCTGATTGTAAGCCTTCGTTGGGTCGGCCTCCATTGTGGCGATGTGTGGATTGTACAGGCTGAACTGAGACTGGCGGCCCGCCGCATGGATGCCGCCTTTGTAGAGTTTCACACGCACTGTTCCAGACACATTCTTTTGGCTCTCTGTGACCAACGACTGGAGCAAGAGACGCTCTGGCGCATACCAGAAACCATTGTACACCAGCTTGGCATACTCAGGGATCAGGCCGTCACGAATATGCATCACTTCACGGTCCATGGTCAGTGACTCAATCTGGCGATGCGCAAAGTGTAGGATAGCGCCGCCCGGTGTTTCATAGACACCACGGCTCTTCATACCGACGAAACGATTCTCCACCATGTCCACACGACCCACGCCATGCTTACCGCCGAGTGTATTCAGCGCCTTCATGACCTGAAGCGGATTCATCGGCTTGCTATTCACGGCCACGCAGTTGCCCTTGTCGAAGTCGAGCACGACATACTCCGCCTTGTCCGGCGCATCTTCAGGAAACACGGACAGCGTGGTGAAGTAATCGCGGTACTTCACATCTCCGGCATTGAACCAAGGGTCTTCCAAGATGCCCGCCTCGTAGCTGATGTGCAGAAGATTGCGGTCCATGGAGAACGGCTTCTTCGTGCTGGCATGAACGGGGATTTTCTTCTCATCGCAATACGCGATCATCTCTGCGCGGCCAGGGAACTGGGTACGGAAACGCTCATCACGCCATGGAGCGATGATTTCCAAATCAGGAGCCAGCGCCGCTGTAGTCAGCTCAAAACGCACTTGGTCATTACCCTTCCCTGTCGCTCCGTGAGCGATCGCGGTAGCACCTTCAGCCTTGGCGATTTCCACCATGCGCTTCGCGATCAAAGGGCGCGCGATGCTGGTGCCCAGGAAATACTGGCCTTCATAGATGGCCCCGGCCTGCATCATCGGAAAGATAAAATCCTTGGCAAACTCCTCTTGGAGATCGTCCACATAGATCTTGGAAGCGCCGGTCTTCTTAGCCTTTGCATTCAGACCTTTCAGTTCATCCTCCTGCCCGATGTTGGCACAAAAGGCGATCACCTCAGCATCATAGGTTTCTTTGATCCAGGAAAGGAGGACGGAGGTGTCGAGGCCGCCGGAATAGGCGAGGACGATTTTCTTATTCATAGGAGGTTCGGTAAAGGGAGGGCCGAGAATAAACAGAACAGGCCTCTTGTCGAATGAAGAGGTTATCCGCCGCCGAGTCACATTTTATGCTTCCCTAACTGTCACTGATCCCAGTAAACTCAACTCATGTCCCACACTACTTGGCATCTCATCAAAGCGGCAACCAACGAGGAATATGGCCCACTCTCAAACGACGGCCTCTTTGGCCTAGCCTCTGAGGCTAAAATTTCCTCCATGGACAAGCTCTCCAATGATGGACGCCAGACTTGGAGACGTGCCCCGATGGTTCGTGAATTGAAAATGGATTGGCTCATTCAGATGCCCGATCTCTATCTCTACGGCCCCACCAATGTCGCCACCATCCAGGAGTTCCTCGCCACTGGTGAGATCGACGAAAGCGTGACCCTTATTAATTGCGTGGACGGTGCCGAGTCACGCCTGCGTGATCTGCCCTTCTTCCAGGTCAGCCCGCATCAGATCCGCAGCGCCAGTTCCACCCATGTCGGAACTCAATGGCCGGATATGCACAAAGGCAGTGGCGACGCCCTGCTCCAGCAGCGCGTGAAGCTGCTCGAAAAGCAGGTCATGGAATACCAGCACAGCCTGGATG
>JBEBGU010000690.1:0-3098 GCA_040081325.1 Prosthecobacter sp. | reverse complement strand
GATCATGTCCAGCGTGGACCGCACGCGGGTGGATACGCAGCGCAACCTGCTCGATGCGCTGGACAAGATTCATGAGATCAGCCTCGACACAGTGGATGACACGCATGTCTTCGCCCTGAGCCAGATTTACGAGGGCCTGCTGCTCAAGATGGGCGAGAAGGGCAACGACGGCGGGCAGTTCTTCACCCCGCGTGAAGTGATCCGCGCCATCGTGGAGGCGGTGGCTCCGAAAGTGGGCGAGACGGTCTGCGATCCCTGCTGCGGCACGGGCGGCTTTTTAGCGCAGGCGTATGAGTTCATGCGTGGTGGCCTCGGCGAGAGCGCCACGGGCGATCAGATCGACGCGCTCAAGCACCGCACTTTCTATGGCCGCGAGAAGGAGAACCTCGTCTATCCCATCGCGCTGGCGAATCTGGTGCTGCACGGCATCGACGAGCCGCATCTCTGGCATGGCAACACGCTGACCCGCGAGGAAATCTACAGCGGCCTCTACCAGAACGCCCCGGGGCAGTTTGACGTGATCCTGGCCGCAATTCCCGCTGGCGGAAAGGAAGGCGAAGATGTGCAGACCCGTTTCGCTTTCAAGTCACGAGCAACCCAAGTGCTTTTTCTCCAGGAGATCATGGAAACGCTCAAGCCCGGTGGTCGATGCGGGGTTGTGCTGGATGAGGGCATTCTGTTTCAAACGAGTCAGGACGCCTTCGCGAAAACGAAGCGCCGTCTGCTCGACACCTGCGATCTCTGGTGCGTGCTGAGTCTGCCCTCAGGAACTTACGTTAGCGGCACAAAAGTAAACGTGCTGTTCTTCACCAAGGGCAAAGCGACGGAGAAGATTTGGTATTTCGATCTCTCCGCCGTGAAGGTGGCGAAGAAGACGCCCTTCACGCGAGCACAACTCGCGGAGTTCTTTAAGCTTCTGCCCACACGAGCCGACAGCGACCTGAGTTGGACCATCGACATTGCTGGCCGTCGCCGCCAGGCGAAGGCTGAAGCGGATGCTCTCCGCGCCACCGCAGCCGAACCGAAGTCACGCCTGAAGAAGCATCAGGAGCAGCTCGATCAACTCAAGAAGGCCAAAGCCAAACCCGAAGATCAGGAAGCGACGAAGCAACTCATCACCGCTTGTGAACGTGAAATCCGCGACATCGAGAGCAAAGCGCAGTCGATTGAAGATGCGGCGTTTGATTTGAAGGCCGTGAATCCGAATGCGAGGACCGACGAAGACACGCGCACGCCTGCGGAATTGATCGACCTGATCGAGACGAAAGGTCGCGAGGTGCAAGAACTGTTGGCAAAGTTAAAGTTTACCTGAGACTCACTTCCTAACTCGCCTCACTTTCCTGGCAGGAACTCTGTTTCCCCTGCTACCTCCTGTGAAAAGTCGGGTGCTGCGGAGGTGGGGCCAATTCTCAACAACCCCGGCTTCCGTCTCAAGAGAGGGCCGAAATCGACTCATTTTCTCAAAAATGACCTCATCCCGTGGGCACCATGACCTTATGCCGTGGGCACCATGACCTCATCCCGTGGGTGCCATGACCTCATGTCGTGGGCACCATGACCTCATCCCGTGGACGCCATGACCTCATCCCGTGGATGCAGTGACCTTATGCCGTGGAGGCAGTGACCTCAACCCGTGGGCACCATGACTTTATGCCGTGGATGCAATGACCTTATCCTGTGGAGGCAGTGACCTTATCCTGTGGATGCAGTGACCTTATCCTGTGGATGCAGTGACCTCATGCCGTGGATGCAGTGACGTCATGAGGGAGGCAGAATAAGGTGGGTCCGTGGCTGACATGATCTCATGGCTCAGGGGTATGAGATGGAAATGGGGGCGCACTCAGGTGGTGGTGGGAATAATTAAATTAATTCTTTTCAATTCTGAGGTGTCCTGATACAAAGAAATCCACCGTGCCAACTGTTGTGGCTTCACTGCTGCAACCCAACCCCCGTGATCAGCAATGAATACGATATGGTACGACAAGCCGGAAGAAGACCCTTTTTATATTGCCCTCGGTGTGGCGGTACAGAGGCGCCGCAAGGATCTGCACCTGACGCAGCAAGAACTGGCCGATGCCGCTGGCATCTCGCGTGCGGAGGTGCAGTTCATCGAAAATGCCAAGCGGCGGGAGACGCTGCAAACCATGCGCCGGTGCTGCCGGGCGCTGGGAAATATTTGGCTCTCTGAACTCTTCACAGAAGTAGAGCGGCGCTACTATCAGTTAGGCCACGGCGGGCCAATTGTTGTGGCGTAGCTAAAAGCACGGCTTTTGTGGTTAGATAGGGGCGTCATCACCGACACGCCATGGCTCTCCGTTTCGATACTCCCAATCTCCGCATGGATGCGGGAAATCGTTATGACAGCGCTTTGGTGCCGCCGGTGGTGATCACATTAACCACGAAAAGATCCAAAAATATGAACCAGTTTAAACTCGAACTCCAAAAGAAGACGGTGCTACAAAAACTGGCGATGGGGGTGACCCACATCGCCGCGATGCTGGCCAATGCTTTTTACCCCCAGGCCACCCGCGTGCCGACAGATGCGCAATTCCAAGCCGCCCAGGACGACCTGCAAGCCGCCAACGACGACGCCAATCTCCAGGAAGGCAAGTGGAAGGCGGCGAACGCGCTGCGCGATGAGAAGCAGGCGATCTGGGACACGATCATCACCGCCCGCGCCAGCAACTGCGAGGCGGTGACGCCGAATGATCTGGCCAAGCTTTCCACCGTGGGCCTGCCGCTCAAAGGCGCACCCACTCCGATCGGTGACATGCCCGCGCCAGCCAATCTGCGTGCGACGATGGGTGATGATGCGGGTGAGATCGACCTGCAATGGGACGCGATCTATGGCGCCGTGAGCTACGTGATCGAATGCCGCGAGTACAACCCCGCCACGGGCTGGAGTCAGATCAAGCTGATCAAGCAGAGCAAATTCACCGTGACGGGCCTAACCAGTGGTAAGACCTATGCCTTCCGCGTCCGCGCCCTGGGTCCGAAAGGTGAAGGCCCCTGGAGCGATGAAGCCGTGAAGATGGCAGCGTGAGACGCAGAGCGCGTTGGCGGTGGTTTTCAAACCACTCTGAAGGTGGCCCGCACAC
>JBEBGU010000689.1:0-3105 GCA_040081325.1 Prosthecobacter sp. | reverse complement strand
GGAGCGGCGACCACGCTCCAGGTAGTTGATGGAAGTCAGATTGCTCTCGCCGATCAGCCGCTCGTAGCCCTTCGGATCACTGGTCTGACTTTCGATCAAGTCGCGGCGCATCTTGAGCCGGGCCTGTGACTTGTCATCCTTATGCAGACACTGGCTGCGCGGTGCCGCCATGGTGCGGCTCGTCGCCATGACTGCTTTGCTCAACGCTGCATCCTCGGTCGCCAATACGTCCTGGCGTCCACTCGATTTTTCGCTGGGATTTTTCATAGCCGTGACCCTCTTGATGAGGTCTGAGGCGGTAGGCGATGACGAGGGTTTCGGCAATGAGAATTCAAAGCTGTAGCCGCGTCCGCCAGGACGTGGAGAGGGGGACGGGGAGTATTCAACAGGAGGCAACAGAGAGAATAGAGTGCTCATGGCAGGACCTCTGCTTCCTCTGTTACCTCCTGTGAAATTTCTGGTTCTGCAAAGGTGGGGAAGGCCACCGTCTGGCGACGGCGGCTACTCTGGCGACGGCGGCTACGCCTTCCAGCCGTAGCTGTGGTAGCGATCTTCAAAGCGGCCGTCGGGGTGGCAGGTGACTTGCAGGAAGCCTTCGGGGTTGCCGTGTACGGGGCCTTTCCACCACATGCCGCAGACGGCACCGCCTTGCAGGTAGGTGACTTTGTCGAACTGGATGCGCTCCGAGATATGGCCGTGGCCGCTGAGGACAAGCTTGATGTTATACGGCGTGAGCATCTTGCGAAACTCGAACACATTGCCCACCAGCGCCTTGCCGCCGATCTTGATCTTGGGGCCGAGGATGACCTGATCCCAGACGCTGTAAAAAGGGATGTGAGTGACGATGATGATGGGTGTCTGTTTGCCGGCCTTTTCCAGATCGGACTTCAGCCAGGTAAGCTGTTCGTCATCAATCCAGCCTTTGTATTCGAGATCACTTTCCTGGCCGATGCTGTCCAAAATGATGAAGTGCCAGCCGCCGTGATCGAAGCTCTGATAGGTGCGGCCTTTGCCATAGCGGTCGGCAAAGAGTTTCTTGCCGTAATCATGCTCGCCAGGCTTCACGAGGGCCTTCTTCGACCAGCCGCAGACATCGTGATTGCCGATGGTGTGATAGGTCGGGTAATGCAGCGACTTCATCGCCTCATCCCAAAGCTGCCACTGCTGATGCACACGGTCTGCGCCCATCTCCAGAGCATCCATGATGAGATCGCCGCCGGTGATGGCGAACTCGGGCTTTGATTCCAGCGCATTGGCTTTCTCAAAGCACTGCTTCACACCTTCCACCGCGCGCAGTTCGGGCTGAATGTGCGCGTCGGTGAGAAAGGCGAAGCTGAAGGGTTTGGCCACGTTGTCTGCGGCCTCGACGGCAGCAGGCAGGAGAAGCGAAGTGGCACTGGCACTCAGGAAACGACGGCGGGTGAAGGCAGGCATGGGGCAGGGGATACGAAGCGAAGGACTCGAAGGTATCATGCCTTTACTTGGCGAGTCCGCCCGCCTTTTCGATGAGCTGGAGGAACTCGCCGCGATAGCCGAGGGTGTCCGCGCCTTTGCCATCACGAGCAAGCTGACGCACGCGATCCCAGGTGAGTTCGCCTTTGTAGCCGGACTCGCGCAGGAGCAGTCCGAAGCCAGCGACGGCGGCGCTGAACTTGAACTCGGGGCTGGCTTTTTCGATGGCGCGTGAGTCGTCGTTCAGCGGCACTTCGAGGAGTTTGCTGGTGGTGCCTTCAGGCTCCTTGTAGCGCAGCTTCACGGTGAGGGCTTCTTGGGAATCGGGTGCTGCCGTGGTCACAGGTGCTGGTGCGGCGAGCTGTTGGGGTTGATACTTCAAAGGATCAACCGAGAGCGTGGGAGGCTCGCCGGGCTTCAGATTTGCGGGCACGATTTCATACAACGCGGTGACACTGTGACCGGCACCGATCTCACCGGCGTCCTTGGTGTCGTCATTGAAGTCTTCTTTGGCGAGCAGGCGGTTTTCATAACCGATGAGTCGATACTCGCGGACCATCGCGGGATTGAACTCGACCTGGATCTTCACGTCTTTGGCGATGGTGATGAGCGTGCCCTGCATCTGCTCGACGAGCACTTTGCGGGCTTCACTGACGCTGTCGATGTAGGCATAATTGCCGTTGCCTTTGTCAGCCAGGGTTTCCATCGTGTGATCCTTGAGATTGCCGGTGCCGTAACCGAGCACGCTGAGGAAGACACCGCTGCGCGCCTTCTCGGTGATGAGTCCTTCCAACTCCTGCGGGCTGCTGACGCCGACATTGAAATCGCCGTCAGTGCAGAGGATGACGCGATTCACGCCGCCTTTGATGAAACCCGCCACGGCCTGCTCATAAGCAAGTGCGATCCCTGCGCTGCCATGCGTGCTGCCACCGGGTTGAAGTCTGTCGATGGCGGCCATGATCTCGCTCTTCTTTTCGCCATTGGTGGAGGCCAGCACCACCTGAGTGCCGCCTGCATAAGTGACCATCGCGACATGATCGCTTTCATCGAGCCGCTCGGCGAGCATCCGCAGACTGCGCTGCACGAGCTGCAGTTTGTCGGGTGAACTCATGGAGCCGGAGACATCGACCAGGAAGACAAGGTTGCTCGGCTTGTGCTCGCTGCCGATGTCGCGGCCTTTCAAATGCACGCGCACCAGCCTGTGCTGCGGCTGCCAGGGGCAGGCGGCCATTTCAGCCTTCACGGCAAAGGGTTGCTTCGAGTCGGCGTCAGGACCGTCTTCATCGGTGGGGAAGTAATTGATGAGTTCCTCAACCCGCACGGCATCACGTGGCGGCTGGGTGTTCTGATTTAAGAAGCGGCGAACATTCGCATACGAAGCCGTGTCCACGTCGATGGAGAAAGTCGAAAGCGGCTCGCGAGTGACGCTGATGAGCTTGTTCTCGATGATCTGGTTGTAGGACTCGGTGTTGGAGCGGCGGCGGCGCACTCTATCTAATAAGGCAATACTATCCGCGATAACCCCACTATTAATCGTAGTGCTAACAGTGTAGGTGTTGCTTCCGCCGAGCGTCAGTGTGCCAGCTCCGACTTTCATGGTGCCACCAGATCTTGTGGCGGTGCTTGTGAGTGCTGGCATGGGCATCGGTGCTG
>JBEBGU010000688.1:0-3106 GCA_040081325.1 Prosthecobacter sp. | reverse complement strand
GCCTTTCGGCGTGATGGTGAAGGCTTCCATCTTCCCGGAGGGGAATTGATCGAGAATGAAATGGCCGTGCAAACGAGGTCCGAGTGCGGTGCCAGGCTCGTGGGCAAAGCCTGCGGGGCCGTTTGAGTAGTTCGCGAGCGGTGGAGTAATGAAGAGCGGGGTAGGCGAACTCGTGAGAGTTTGGCCTTTGGGGATTGTCGAGGCTTTCGGCGTGCTGACGCCCGCCGCTACGATGGGTGTTGGAGCCTGCCAGATGCCTTCGCGCATCCAGCGGCTTTGCTCCTTCATGTATTGGTGGGAGCACCGCCAGCCGGAGTCGCTCTGCTCGGTGATGTAAACGAAGCGCTCTTTTTCGCCGGGCATGTCGGCGTCGTTGTCCACGCCGAACATGTTCCCGAAGTCATCGAAAGCGATCTCCTGGATGTTGCGCAGGCCGTGGGCGAAGACCTCGAAGCCCGTGCCATCGGGCTCGATGCGCATGACGGCTCCTTCGTGGGGGTAGAACCAATGTTTGCCCTCTTTGCTCGTCACGTTCACGCCTTTGTCACCGATGCTCCAGTAGATGCGGCCATCGAGCCCGAGTCGCGGTCCGTGCATGTCATGCCCGGCATAGGCGATGTGCATTCCGAAGCCATGCGCGACGACTTCACGCACATCGGCCACGCCATCATCGTCGGTGTCTTTGAGCCTCCAGAGATCCGGCGCGATGGTGGCATAAACCCAGCCATCATGATAAAGAATGCCCGCCGCGATGCCGGTGACCTCGGTGTTAAAGCCTTCGGCGAAAGTTGTCATCTTATCGGCGGTGCCATCGCCATCCGTATCGCGGAGCTGGTAGATACGCTCGCTGTGAACGGTGAGGTCTTTCCAGTCGATGGAGCCGTCTTTGTTGTGATCTTTGAGTCCACCGCGAGGCAGGCGGAGCTTCCCAGGAGCCAGTTCGCGCTTCAGGAACTCGCTCTTTTCCTCCACGCTGCTGAGACCCACATCATCAGGGATCCACATCGTGTGCTCGCGGATGTCTAGGTCCGCCACTTTCCGCCGCGTTGTGGCAGCGACATAGACGCGACCCTTTTCATCCACCGTGCAGGCGACCGGATCAGGCACATTCAAAGCGCCGGACCAACGATGAAGTGCCACCTCAGCCGCAGTGGCCGAGGTCGTAAACAGGAAACAGAGGGCTAAGTTTCGCATGGATATGTTCTTGAAAATGGATTCTGATCCATGGCTTAATTGCTGCATCACTTCACCTGTCGTTACGAGATGGCTGTCGGCTCATGTGACGGCCTCACAAAAGTGATCTGGCCGCTTGTGGCAGTGAATTGACCACACAAGTCGCTACCCATGGCTGAGTCTAGCCGAACAAGAAAGCGACCGCTCAAATGGTAATCCTCGACGGACGAAAACCCAAGCTCGAAAAGGATGTTCTCAGGTATGAAGTCGTCCAAGTCAGACTCGACGACGCCGGAAAATCGAAATCCTATTTCGTTTTTCTTCGTGAGTACAAAATAGCCAAGCGAGTCGATTTCAGAAGTCATCTCCCAAGCTTCAATATCCAACTCGATCCATTCCTTATTACGCTCGAATCTCAGAACCGGAGAGTCATGAAAGCCTGGCCAATAACCGTAGACATCCACAACGCTCTGATGTTCTGCAAGATAGATTGGAGCCTCCCTCATTGTGTTTTGAAAGATCTAAACCTAGTTCTAACTCATCCCCGCGCGGCCAATGACAGTTCGATGATCCGCGCGCAGAGTTCAGGGAACTCGATGCCTACTGCGCGCGCAGCTTTCGGAAGGAGGCTGCTGCTGGTCATGCCGGGGATGGTGTTGATCTCGAGCACAAAGGGGGAGCCTTTGGCATTCAGCATGACATCAACTCGGCCATAGACTTCGGTGCCGCAGCTTTTAAAGGCGGCCATGGCAGCGTCTTGGACTCGCTTCGTGGTTTCAGCGTCGAGTTCGGCGGGGCAGTTGTAATTGGTTTTGCCGGTGCCGTTCATCCATGGGTACTTGTTGTTCATGTCATAGAAGCCATCGACTGGCTCGATGTGGATGACGGGCAGCACCTGATCACCCAGAACGCCGACGGTGAGTTCTTTACCTTCGATGAATTCTTCCACCAAAGTGGTGGTGCCGAACTTCTTGGCTTCTTCAATGGCTGCGGCCCATTCTTCTTCGGTGCGGCAGATGTTCACGCCGACACTGGAACCTTCACGGGGTGGTTTGGAGACAAGTGGGATGGAAATGGTCAGCGGCTCGCTGCCATCGAGACGGTATTCCTGCGAGCGCGGTGTGGGTACTCCGGCGGCGATGAATTTGGCTTTGCTCAGACCTTTGTCGAAAGCGACGCGGCTGGTTTCGACGCCAGCTCCAGTGTAGCGGATGCCGCGCTTTTCCAGAATGGCCTGGATCTGGCCGTCTTCGCCAAAGGTGCCGTGGATGAGATTCATGGCGATGAAGGTGCCCTCAGGCACCTCGAAGTCGGGACCGGTCACATCGACCTCGACGATCTCAGCCCCAAGAGAGCGGAGTGCTTCGGCGACGCTTTCAGCCGTTTTGATGGAGACATGGCGTTCGTTGCCAGGGCCGCCTTTGAGCAGCGCGATATTTTTTCCAGTGAGGTCGAGCATGGGAGCGCAGATATGCAGTGCCTGGGTGGGAATGGCAAAGACTACGTGACTGAGGATGCGAGGAAGTATTTTTTTCATTTCAAGGGTTGCAAAGGTCCGATGGAAATCTATTCTCGGGCTTGCTTGTGAAAAATTTCACAAGCCCTGAAACCGACACACTATGGGTAACTTCTTTCCGCGCTGGACCAATTGGCTGCCTCTGAAGCTAGCGGTTGCGGCTGGCTTCATCGTCTTTGGCGCAAGTCTGGCCGTGCCATACTATTTCACGCCAAAATACACGCGAGTGGGCTATGAGCCGACTCAGCCAGTGCCTTTCTCTCATAAGGTTCACGCGGGCCAGCTCGGTCTCGACTGCCGCTACTGCCACTCCTTTGTGGAGAACTCGAGCCACGCAAACGTGCCGACCAATCAGACCTGCTTCAATTGCCACGGTGCTGGTAAGGGCAACATCAAATCGGCCAGCCCTAAGCTGGA
>JBEBGU010000057.1:0-11657 GCA_040081325.1 Prosthecobacter sp. | reverse complement strand
GTCAGGACGTGCAGCAAGGTTCCGGTCGTCGAGTTGACGACTTTGACGATGCCGGCAGCTTTGGATGCAGCGATTTTGTCTAAGGGCGCACCGGCAACTACGAAAGCCCCGTCCATAGCGACCGAGGAACCCAACTGACCACCCGACTGCCCAGCGGCAGGCGGGAGAAGCGAATGCTTGAGCACAAAGGGTGGTATCTGCGCACTAGCGGTGACGAGACAAGCCAGCAGCAGGAAAGTGAAGATGCAGACGGTTGAATGAAGCAGAGACGTGGGTGTCTTGCGACTGAGCTTAGTGATGTGGACGTGTGTCGGATTCATAATGTTGTGTGAGTCTTTGTTGACGCCGCTATCCTCACACCAACATCGATCTTCACCATCCGCCCTCAGTCCTAGGACTTTAGTCGGATACGCTGGCCTGGAGGTTAGACCTCCGGTGTTTACTCGGTTAACCAACGAAGCCACACAGGCCCTTGCCAAGCGGTAGGCCGCCAAGTCCAACCAGCCTTCGTGATGGCCGTCATGATGGGTGACTTCATCTCGTTCAAATCAAACTTGTAAGTGTAGCTCACGACTGGCTTGAGGTGGCCTTGGTCATCGAGCTGCAGACCGAAGACGGTTTGCTGTTCCTTTTGGAAGAAGACGAGGCCCATCGCCGCCTTCCACTGAATGCTCGCGCGGCTGCGTCCGACGGACCAATCGAACTCAGAGATGTAGTCAGTGGCGCGCACAGTGTGTGCTGATTCATCGAGTGTGAGTTTGATGCGGAAGGTTTTCCTCATGCCGTGAGCGCGTGCGAGGTCGATCCACTTCGCATCTGCATAGCGCCAGTCGGCGATGAGTTCATTGGCACGGTCACTGCGCGTGATGCTGAAAGGAACGTCGAGATCGTTGATCGACATGAGGCGAGAGACCAGATCGCTCTCGGGCATGATCGGTGCGCCTGCGACGGCTTGCGAGCTACTGGCCCAACCCGCACCTTTGAAGAACCAGAGTGTGTAGATGAAGACGAGCAAGAGTATGCTGATCACCTTCATGAAGACGGGCGCAAAGAACGCTGCGAGCGGCTGCAAGGCTGGAAACAATGGCGGCTGCGACGCAGCCTTGAGCGCCGGGAACTGAATGGCAAGATCGCTCGCCGCGCGACGTGTGGCCGCAGCTTCCTGGGTTAGCCCACTCCAGACGAACAACTGACGGCCTGTGCGTAGCATCTCGATATAGTCACCCTGCATCCGCGTGGCACGCCAGCCCTTCTCTTCATCGCCGGAGGAGTTTTGGAGTTGATAGCTGCGGTGATAAGCGGCTCCCGCGCGCTTGGTTTCCTCCTCGCCAGAGAACTGCGCGATGAGCACCGTTTCGCCACTCATCGTGATGCCGACTTCGGCAACTTCGGCTTCATCGAGAATGCCTGACATGCCGCTTTTAGCTTCGCGGATGAGTTCAGCAGGAATACCAGCACCGAATAGTTTTTCACGTTCTGTGAACTTTCCATTGGTCACGGCGAGGGCTGCGGCTGGCTGCATAGGAGCGGGGGTGCGCGCGAGCACGAGTTGTCCGATGAAGAAGGGAACGACGATGGGCAGAAACAAGACTGCGATAAACACGATAGGCCTCAGCGACGCACCGCCGCTGCGCATGACGAATCCAATCAGCGAAAGCAAGAGCGCAGGCCCCATGCAAAGCACAATCGCGGCGATAAGACCCTCGTTGGCTCGTAGTGCAGTGAGCAGGGTGATGTATTCGGAGTTCATGAGTGTGGTGGATCGATGAAGGCGCTGAGGCACAGGCTACAAAGCTGGGCTGACGCCACCGCAAAAAGTCTGAGCGAGAGTGATTCAGCCTTTACAGGCTGCACATGCGCTCCAGTGAAACAAGACGCCCAGAGGCAGCCTGGAAAGGCTGCCACACACTTTTTGTGGGTTACAAAGCGTTACTTCGCCGTGCGCACGATGACAGCGCTGATGTCGCTGATGGACACGGTTGCTTCATACATCTCCATGCCCGTGAGAGTGGTGAGATGCACGACGCTGTCTCCGACGAAGGTGACCTTACCGCTGATCTTCTCACCTGAATTGAGGCGGAGTTCGACTTGCTTGCCGGAGTGCGATTGGAGCACCGTGGCCTGCGTGCTGTCTTTTGCAGGAGCGAGAGTTTCGGCATGAACGCTGAGGGTCATGGCGGTGGCGAGGATGAGGAGGTGCAGTGTTTTCATGATGTTTTTTTTGGGTGTTGGTTTCGTTGTCGGGGTGAGTGGTTTGTTATTTGTCCAATCCTTGGCGCACGCCCCATAAGGCTAGGCCGCCACTGCCGAGGCCGATCAGCGCGTAAACTGTGAGAGCGGCCCAGAAGGAAGCAGGCTCGTGTTGCCTTGAGATCACGCGCTGGAGTGATGCTCGCTTAGAAGGCATGTAGGTCTCACCACGACCTATGCCATTCGTCACAAGCCAGCCCATGCCTGTGGCGATTCCTGCCATGATGAGGATGGCCGCGGCCAAAGCGGCGCGTTGCTGCGAGGTGACAGTGGGCTTGATGGGAAGCGGGCGTGGCCTCATGGCAGGGCTGAGGGGTCGAGCCTCCACTTGATACTCGTAGTCTGGCTCGCGGAACTCACTCATGACCCGCTGCATGATCTCGCTGCGCCGTTGCTGCGCCCACTCGGGGTAGCTCTG
Source organism: Prosthecobacter sp. (assembly GCA_040081325.1). Lineage (GTDB taxonomy): Bacteria > Verrucomicrobiota > Verrucomicrobiia > Verrucomicrobiales > Verrucomicrobiaceae > Prosthecobacter. The sequence goes on along the minus strand of JBEBGU010000057.1, from coordinate 8,989 downwards.
CCAGCGCTCAGCGGAGGCAAAGTAGATCACATGATGCGCACGGCCTATGAGCATCTCGCCATCAATGTCGATACGCTGCCATGCGCCAGCGATCTTTTCCTCGTAATACATCATGTCACGTCCGCTGTGGCCGACACGCCATGAGCATGAATCATCGGCTGCGTGTGGTGACGTGAGTTGAGCCTTGGGCGGCGCATCAAATTCAGCCCGAACAGCAGCAGAGCGGAGAATGAGAAGCAGGCCGAGACAGAGTCCGATCAGTGGCAGAGAAGTGTTGTCGGCGCTGGAGTGGGTCACGATCATCTTCACACCGGAAGCAGAGGTGGAAGTCGTGTTGGGGCGTGGTCCTTTGATCAAATCCCAGGCATTCACAGCCAGAAAGATGGCGAGCAAAAGCATGGCCGAGAATCGTGCCCATCGCTTCCGCCAGAGCAGTCCGCCGCCAGTGATCAGTAGGATCAGTGGCCCGAGTACGATGATGACGAAGCCAATCGGGTCTGAGGTCTGCGTGCCATAACTTTTCACCAGTATCATGGCAACGGTGATGCCGCTGATGGGAAGTCCGATGATGCCGACAAGCATCATGAGCCAGGCTGTCAGCGTCACGATGATGGAGCGGCGTTTATGAACGGGTAGCGGTGGAGGGTTCATGGAAGTCGGGGTGTCGAGGTGACGCCGACATCATGCACGAGAAGGATGATTTGAATATCCGACGAAGGGCCTAGGACTTTCGTCGGATATGAATCGGCTTTGATTGCCAATCGAAGCTACGAAAAAACGCGGACCCCGTTGCCGGAGTCCGCGCCGTGTCAGTTCCCTTCACAACGACGATCAGGGAAAATGGGCTTCTGCAAAGAATGGGGTCACTTCTTTTGAAACTGCACGTAGCCGCTACGGATCACGGTCTTGGTCGGCAGTGTGGTGTCGGTGGGCAGTTCGGGCAGGAGGAAGTATCCAGCACCTACGGGTCCCATGTTGTCCTGCGTGAGCAGGCCGTTGAAGGGGACGATGCGGGGGAATTTCTTGCCGACAAACGCCGCACCGGTTCGCAGTTCGTTGTCATTGAGGGTGAAGGTGCCGCTGAATTCGCCAGTGGTGGCATTGAGGGTGAGGAACTTGACGCTGCCTGGATTGCCTGCACTGAGCGCGGCGGGTGGCATGGCTTTGTTTCCAGCGATGATGTCAAAGCCGGTAATGTTCGGATTGATCGAGGCGGTGCTGATGCCACCGCCTGTGAATTCGATCATGGCTTTGTCAACGCCAACGGTTAGGCCGAGGATGAGTGCGGGTGCGACGGGCGCTGTGTAACGTGCGCCATAGGCGGTGAGCGCGATCTTGCTAAAGCCGTTGGGCGAGTAGCGTGAGGTGCTGTCAGCAGGACGTGACCAAGTGAGGTCGCCAGTGAGGGTGTCGGTGGGTGCGCCGGAGTTCAGAGGGTCGATGTCGAGCAGGCCGACTAGTGCGCCGTTCGTGGCATACAGGGACTGATAGACGAGCACTTGTCCGTGCGGTCCAGCGAAGCCTGCTGTGGTGAAGGTATCGTTTTCAGATGTCTTGCCGGTGACGGTGAGGGTGCCGTTGGTGGCGAGGGTAAAGCTGCCGTAACCGCTGCCTTCAGGTAGTCCGGCAATCTCGGGCGGATTGAGCGCGAAGTTATAGCGCTTCGCCACGCTGGTGGCGGGATTGATAGGCAGGGCACCGGTGGTGCGCCAGACCTGACGCCAGCCGGTGACGGAGGCACCGATGATGCCGGCGGACATGCTGGAGGTGGGGTCGATGGCATTGATGTCAGGGGCAAAGATCAGGTTCAGGTTGAGCGCTATCGCATTAGCACGAGGGATGGTGATCGCTGCCGTGGGCTGCACGCCGGTGGTGTCGAGCTTGCCGGCGAAGGGATACTTGCTGGTGCCGATGGTCGTGGAGCCGCTGATGGCTCCGGTGCTGGCGGCTGTGAAGTCGATGCGGCCATTGAGATTTCCACCCAGGATTCCTTTGGACTTCACCATGCCGATGAAGCTGCCGATCACGCCATTGGGTAAAGGCGTGATGGTGATGGTGTCGGTGGTCGTGGCAGTGTCGATGCTGTTGATGGCTTTGACGATGATGTCGTAGTTCTTGGCCAAGGTGGGCACGCCTGAGATGAGGCCGGTCTTGGGATTCAGCGTGACTCCAGGAGGCAGGTTCGTGGCGGTGTAGGATGAGGGTGCCATCAGTGGCCCAGCGCTAATCTTGATCTGATGCGAGTAAGGGCTGCCCACTGCGCCGTCTGGCATGTCTTGCACCAAGACGATCTGAGGCTTGCTGTCGAAAACCGACAGATCAAACTCTGCGACCAGATTCTCAGCACCTCCGCTGCCCAGCATGTAGCAAAAATAGGGAGACGAGTCCGTCGTGGCATTGAGTGCGCTCAGCGTGAGTGTCTTGGAGTTCGAGCTTGGGATGGGCGTGCTGTTCTTTTTCCACAGGAAGGTGCCGAGACCTGCCGTGTTGGTGACGGTGAATTTGACCGTGCTGCCAAACTTGGCCACCACCTGCTGGGCAGGCACTGGCTTGATCACGGCTAGCGTGGCGCTGCGGGTAGAGGACTTGCCGCCGGCTGTCATCACGACGCTGTAGGTGGCTGCACTGGTGAGGGTGAGATTGCTCAACTCTAGGTTGTTAGATTTAGCATTAGCGATGGCGGTGCTGTTCTTCTTCCACTGATAGGTCACGGGCAGTGTGGGATGCGTGGCTAAGCTCTGGAATGTGATGCTTCCTCCGACATATCGGACGTCGGAGTCCGGTGCTGTGACCACGATGGGGTTCGCATCCGCGCTGCCGGTGAGGGTGATGTCAAAGCTGCTCTCGTCAGTATCACTGCTGGCCACATGCACAGCAGCCGTGCGGGTGCCGCTGGTGTTCGCGTGGAAGGTGATGTCAAACGTGATGCTGGCACCTGGCGCGAGGCTGGTAGCACCGAGTGCAGTTGGGGTGAAGTCGGCGGCGTTGGCACCGTTCACACTCAGCGCTAGGCCCTTGAGGAAGCCGTCGCTATCATTGCGGATGGTGAAGGTCCGTGTGGCAGTCTGGCCGATGAAGACGCTGCCGTAGCTGATGCTGTTCTTACCATCCACTAGGTTCACACCCGCAGGCTGCTCGATGCTGATGTCTGCCAGGGGCACGCCTTTGGCGATTCGGTTGTTTCCATCCGTAACATAAAGCGTGCCGTCAGGTCCGACGGCGAGGCGCTGCGGACGGGAGAAGCGTGAGGTGTTGTTCATGCCGTCCTGAGCATCCGCAATGCCAGCCGTGCCGCCGATGGTGGTCACCACACCGGTGCTGCTGATGCGGCGTATGGTGTTGTTGTAGGTGTCCGCCACGAAGACGGTGCCCGCGCCATTCACGGCGATGCCGTTGGGAGTCTTGAACCGCGCTGCAGCACCTGCACCGTCGGCAGAGCCAACGCTGTAGCCCGTGCCTGCCAGTGTGGAGACTTGGTAGGTCGGCGAGATCTTGCGGATGACGTTAGTTAGGTAGTCCGGGACGTAGAGATTCCCGCTCGTGTCTGTGCAAACAGCGGAAGGATAAGAAAAGCGGGCCGCAGTCCCTGTCCCATCCAACCAGCCGCCAATGGTAGAACCAGCGACGGTGGTCACCACTCCACCGGGCGTCACCTTGCGGATGAGGTTGCTGTAAACCTCCGGGACAAACGCATTGCCCGCCACATCCACCGCGATGTCGCTTGGGTAATTGAACCGCGCATCCGCTCCTGTCCCATCGACGATACTGGATTGTCCCGCCATGCCAGCGACCGTGCTGACGACTCCAGCCGGTGAGATCAGTCGCACAGTGCGATTGGAGCCATCTGCCACCCAGAGGTTCCCACTTGCACCCAAAGCCAGGCCAGTGGGGTATCTGAACTTTGCGGTGGCCACTGGGCCATCATCTGAGCCGATGCTGCCTGCGCTGCCCGCGTAGGTCGTGACCACACCCGATGCTGTCACCTTGCGGATGGCACAGTTGTACTGGTCAGCCACCCACACTTCACCCGCTGCATTGACCACCATTCCCATCGGAGCGTAAAATCTAGCCGCTGTGCCCGTGCCATCCGCACTACCATCGGTGGGCAGGCTGCCAGCGAAGGTGGTGACCACGCCAGCAGGGGTCACACGGCGAATGAGATCGTTGCCTTCATCGGCCACATGCATCACCCCATTGGCTGCGACGCAGATGCTGAAGAGACTGCGGAACTTTGCCGCAGGCCCCGTGCCATCGGCATAGCCATACCCGCCATTCCCTAGGCTGCCCGCAACGGTGCTCACCACACCTGCGGGCGTGATTTTGCGCAGCGTCGAGTCCCCATCCTGGCCCACGAAGAGATTGCCACTGCTGTCGCTGATAATGCCCATGGGAGAGGAGAAGCGCGCCGCATTGCCCGTGCTATCTGTGCTACCCTCACTGCCCGCCATACCAGCAAAGGTGGTCACCACGCCAGCCAGCGTCACCTTGCGGATCGTATGGTTGCCGTTGTCGGTCACGAAAAGATCTCCACCCGCGAGCGTGATCCTTTCAGGATAGCGAAAAAGTGCCGCTGAGCCGCTGCCATCCGTGCTGCCAGTAACACCAGTGGTGCCCGCCAGGGTGGTCACCACTCCCGCCGGAGTCACCTTGCGGATGGTGTGGTTGACTGTGTCTGCAACATACACATTGCCGCTCGCGTCCACTACCAGTCCTTCAGGATTTTGAAATCGAGCTGCCGCACCCGTGCCGTCAGCGCTGCCATTCTGTCCTGCGGTACCAGCCAGAGTCGTGACCACCCCAGCCGGGCTGATCTTGCGGATGCAACAGTTCGACCGGTCCGCCACATACAGCACCCCGCCAGGGCCAAAAGCGAGCTGATGCGGTCTGTTAAAGCGCGCATTGCCGCCCGTGCCGTCAGCACCGCCGGGAGTCTCTGCCTTGCCTGCGAAGGTGCTGACCACCCCCGCAGGTGTGATCTTGCGGATGGTTTCATTAAAAGTATCCGCCACAAAAAGGTTACCACTGGCATCCTGAGCGATGCCGCGTGGCGTGCGGAAGCGGGCCTTGGCCGCCGGGCCGTCCACATTACCCGGACCGCCCGGTTTGCCGACGAAGTTGGACCATTGATACTGCTGCTGCGCATGCAGCGTGCCGCCGAGTGCAGCGGCCAAAACCGCGAACGTAGCGCGAAGGATGGAGTGATGTTTCATGTGGATGTCGTTGGTGAACTATTGAACTGACGACACGATCATGCGCCTGATTTGCAAAGCGCGGTATCGGACCATGGTCCTAGGACTTTAGTCGGATACGCCGCGCTGGAGGTTAGGCCTCCGGCCTGACATCGGCTTGAGGCTTGTAGCCTATTCTTTGAAGGCGACCTTTCCAGAAAGACTGAAGGCTAGAGGCCTCAGTCCGATGACAGGCGTGGACGCCTATCCTCCAATAAAGAACGCGGACCCCGTTGCCGGAGTCCGCGCCTTGTTTTTATCTCGATTTTCTGAGCTTGTGGCTACCTCGCCAGCCAACTCACTTTACCGCTCTCACCGAGGTAGTCCGACACGGTGGGTTTGGTGGTCATGAAGTAGCCGTGACCGCCTCCGTTGGCACCTTTTTGCATGAGCACTCCCTGCCACTTGGGCTTGGTGCCGTCGCTGTGGGTGAAGGTGCCGTTCAGCACGCCAGTGGTGAAGGTGGGCACGAAGGTGAAGCTGGTGTCCGTGGTCGGTGCTCTGGTGAGCAAGTTGGCAGGGGTGAGATTCACATACTTCGTCACAGAGAAGTTGAGCAGTCCTTTGGTGAATACGAGAGAGGTGTTACCGAGGTTCGGATGCAGCGCCCCTAGGCCGGTGTAAACAGTGGCTGGAGATGGCGTGTATTTGCTGGCGAACATATCCATGAGGATGCCTTCATCCCAGCCATAGGGATACCATTGGGTGTTCAGAGTCGGGCGGAACCACACCATGTCCATGGCGGTGGCGTCGGTATCACTCTGGGTGTCATCCAGTTGAGCGGTGGCGGCGATGCAGCCTTTGTCGCTGTAGAGCGCCTGATAGATAGGCCATTCATTGAACTGCGAGAGAAATGCGGTGACGGTCACGGCAGTGTCATCAGCGAGCTTACCGACCATCATGACGGTGCCGTTGGCTGAGATATTGAAAGTGAAATAACCGTCACCCTGCGGGGAGTCCTGGGAGTTGAAGTAATCTCCCTGGAAGCCGCGTGAGTCTAGCCGTGCGGTGTAGGCTTTGACATACTGCGCAGGCACGCTGGCGGTGCTGCCATTGTAGGCGTGGCGATCCGCAGTGATGATGGACTCGGCGACTTTGCTGCCACGGAAGGTGTCCGTGAGTGTGCCGGTGATCTGCTTCGTGGTTCCGGTGAGATCCGCTTTCAAAGTGAGCGTCAGACTGGTCTTGCCAGGGCGCGCTACTATGCGTGTGGTGGAGCGTGCAGGGGCGAAACGGACGACGCCAGTGTTGTCACACTGCGCGGTGAAGGGCATGGTCACGCCGTCGATCTTGATGACGCCGGTCACGGCTCCGGTGGTGGTGATTTTGACGGAGCTGAAGCCGACGGTGGCATTGGTCGCCACAGTGCCTTGTGCGGGCTGCGAGGCTGATGGCAGGATGATGCCACTGAAGTCACCGACCACGGATGGCGTGAATGGATTAACAATGAACTTGGCAGTGAGCGCCAGACTTGGCTGCATGGTGAAGATAAGTGTGGGCAATTCAGTGCTCGCAGGGGTGATGCCTGTGCCCGTCGTGTTGTTTGCAGTCCAGCCATCAAAGACAAAGCCTGGCTTCGGTGTGGCCGTGATGCTGTAGCTCTTGCCGATTTGACGGCCTGAGGTGGGCGCGAATCCGGCACTGAGTGTGCCTGAGTTTGCCGGACCATTGATGCTGACGGCCAGGGTGCGCAGATGGGTGAAGCTGCTGGCTGCGAGGGCGGAGATATTGCCTTTGAAGTCGAGCGCGCGGACTTTGATCTGGTTCACTCCGGGCTGGGGCTGGAGATTGATGGTGTAGCCCGTGGTGGTGCCACCAGGGATCGTGAGAGCGGCATCCGAATAACTGACGCCGTTGTTGATGGAGACCTGCACTTTGATCACGCCTGTGTTATCCGTGGCAGTGCCGGTGATGGTGACGGGCGATGTGTCCAAAACGGAGGCGTTGTTTGCTGGGATGCTGATGGCGGCCACTGGCTTCACGGCATCCGTGGCTGCACTCGGCGGCAGGATGACGACGGTGGCAGTGGTGGGTGTAGTGAGCAAGCTGCTGCCATCGGTGGTGTCGTACAATGAGACCTGGAATGTCTTGGTCACGGCGGTGTTCGCGGCGATGGGGATGAGCACATGCTGCTGGCTGACATTGTGAGTCAGGGTGACGAGCGTGCCCGTTTGTGCCGTGTAGTTCGTGGGTTCAGTAGCAGTGCCGTTGGCGCTGTTTAGGCCGCAACCGATGGTGCCTGTGAGGCCGCCGATACGATTGATGACGATGTCTGCATTTGTGGTCGTGCTGCCGCTGACGACGGCGAAGACGTTGCTGGCAAAGAAGAGCTTACCCGTGGAAGGGTAACTGGGCGTGAGGGTGTATAACTTGCTGCTCGTGCCGCTTGGCGAGCTGACCACGATGTTGATCGTAAACAGTCCGCCGCCGAACGTGAAGGGTAAGCTGGGACTTCCTGAAGCTACGAGAGTGCCATTGACGGTGATGGTGGCCGCAGGGTTCGACGCGGTTGGTGTGACGGTGATGGAGCTGGCGCTGGCGGGAAAAGCACCTGAATAGGCCGTCGTGCTCGGATTAAAGAAGGGGAGGAGTGTACCCGTGCTGAGGCTAAGATCTGCGAGATCCGCATTCGTATCGCTCATGACGTTCACCAAAACGGCATAGTTCCGTGTGGTAATGCCGTCTTCTGCGATGACTCGGATGTTCACCAAAGTGCCGCCTGCATTGAGCGTGATGACATCACTCTCGGTGCCGGAGACGACGGGGCTGTCATTCACACGGATGATGGATGCAGCGTGTGCAGCCGTGGGCGTGAGGGTGATGGAACTGGTGCCCAAGGGGACTTCGCAGATGAAGCCCGAGCTAGTCGGCACGGGCGTGCCGATACTCGAAGTGAGGCTGGCCAGATCGGCATTGGCGGCGATCACATCGGTGATGCGCAGTCGTGTGGTACCGAGATTGATCCAACCAGCACTGCTGCTCCATGCGAAGCCGCTGAAATCACCACTGTAGATGCTGAAGCGCGGGCGATTGGCATCATCGGGATCGGCCCAACTGAAGTTAATCCAGCCGACATTTGGCGACCAAGCAAGGCCGCTGAGATTGCCTGCGCTATCGCGGTTCACGCCAGCATCGTCGCCGTCGGTGTTGGCGTAGCTGACGCGATTCGCCGGGGTGCCATCGCCGAAGTTGATCCAGCCTGTGGTGTCGCTCCAGGCGAAGCCGGAGAGATACGTGGCATCGACTCGCACGCCGTCGTTGTCGCTAGGCCGATGCGGTTTGAGATCGAGCCAGCCGAGATTGCTCGCCCAGGCATAGCTTTCGCCTTCGAGGAAGTTGGAGGTTTGAGCGCTGAGAGCCTGCGTGAGCAGGAGCAGCGGGATGAGGAGGAGATGAAGTTTCACTTGGATAAAAAGGGTGTGAGTTGAAAAGAATTGAGGTGATGGATTAAAGGGTGCCGAAGAATTTTTGGGTCACGTTGTTGGTGCCACTGGCGTTCGTGCAGCCAGTGCCCACCGGGGCTTCAATAGCGATGCCATTGGTGCGGACGCCCTGGGTGAAGGAAGCGGTCTTCCAGGCAAAGACGCCGATGGCGGTGCCGCTGTGGCCGACGCAGTTGTCCACTTGGTTGGACCACAGTCCGCGTCCATCGGTGCTGGCTCCACGGCTGTCGGCGAGGACATAGACATACAGTCCGGGACCCGTGCTGCTGATGCCACGCAGATTGCCGCCGACCTCAGCGTAAATGCCCGAGCCAGCGG
>JBEBGU010000687.1:0-3116 GCA_040081325.1 Prosthecobacter sp. | reverse complement strand
CTCCAAAGGTGGTGCGTCCATCCCCATTGACGACTTTAACCCCGCTGAAAAGAATCATGCCGAGGGGTAGCCAGGCAAGCGGTGAGACGGGTCGGAGGACCTGAATGATGGGATCGAAGGCTATGGTGAACTTCTTGGATAAGCCAAGAAAGAAGCCGATGGGCGTGCCTATGACGAGGGCTAAAAAATAGCCCTGCGCCACGAGCACAAGTGACATCCAGGTGAACCTCAAGATGCCCTGATCCAACTCGCCACGCTTGGCAAAAGGTTCAGTGACGTAGAGCTTACTCGCTGTCCATGTCTCGACCGGAGTCGGGAGGTCAGCAGAGATGCCCTGGCGTTTCGTGACTTTTACCGTGTCACCCCACTCATCTTTTTTGGTCGTGATCGTTGATTTTCCGGCAATGACATACCAGAGGAAACAACAGACCAAGATGGCCGCGAGCGGCAGGAAAATAGAGTCGAGCTTGTAGCGTTGGATCAGGTGCATGTGCGGCGTGCAGTTGATGGTTATGCTTTCAAAGTTTTGACCGCGAAGGACGCGGCGTAGGCTTCGAGATCGGCGGTGGGGTCGAAGGTGACTCCGTCGAAGAGCGTTTCGGCCTTGGTATCGACTCCACCGTGGGCGTAGCCGATTTCCTTCATGGCTTCCGTATAGAGATCAGCGCGCATGACTTGCTTGGCGACGCCTTCATAGTCTGGTGCTCCTTCGACGAAGCCCCAGCGGCGAAGCTGTGTGAGCCACCACTTGGCGTATTTGGCCTGTGGGTAGTTGCAGTTACGATCACTGAAGATCATGTAGTCAGGGTCTTTGATCTTGCGACCATCACCCATGTCGTATTTGCCCATGAGACGTCCGAGGATGGTTTCTGGCGGGCAATTGATGTAGGTAGCAGCGCTGACGATTTGCGCCTGCTCCTCACGGTTTTCCATTTTATCGAGCCAGACGCTTGCCTCATGCAGGGCTTTCAGCATGGCTTTGACCGTCTTGGGGTTTTTGTTGGCGAACTCTTCGGTGAAGGCACAGACTTTTTCAGGATGATCTTTCCAGATGCCCTGCGTAGCGATTGAGGTGTAACCGATGTCTTCAGCGATGGTCTTGGCATTCCAAGGTTCGCCGACGCAGAAGCCGTCCATTTTGCCGACCTTCATGTTCGCGACCATCTGTGGAGGTGGGACGGTGATGAGGGAAACGTCGGCACCTGCACCAGCGGCGTCACCTGGGTTGATGCCGCCTGCGGCCAGGTAGTAGCGCATCCACATGGCGTGAGTTCCTGGCGGGAAGGTCATTGCAAAGGTGAGTGGGTTGCCTTTGGCTTTTGCTTCATCGACGAATGGTTTAAGCGCCTTTGGATCAGCGGCGACCTTGCCTTTGAAGGTGTTTGAGAGCGTGATGGCCTGACCATTTCGGTTAAGAATGAAGGGGGCGACCATTGGCTTCTTCGGCGCGCCTCCGAGACCCATGGTGCTGGCGATCGGCATGCCAAGAAGCATGTGTGTGGCCTGTATATCACCATTGGTTAGTGAATCACGAATAGCCGCCCAGCTCGCGCCTTTGCTGACGGTGGAGTTGATGCCGTACTTTTTGAAGAGGCCTTTTTCGTGAGCCAGGATGATGCTGGAGCAGTCGGTGAGAGCGATGATGCCGAGTTTGATGTCGGCGACTTCTGGGGAGTCGTCGGCATAGGCGGAACCGACCCAGCCTTTCGGCAGGCCGCTGAAAAGCGTGCCGAGACCGACGGCGGTGGAGCGTTGCAGCAGGCTGCGGCGTGAGATGTTATTGGCAGAGGTGTTGGTTTTCATGCGAGTACAGGGACGAGGCGTTTATTAGTTTTGATGGGTTTCTTGGCGGCGGCTGTTTGGGGAAAGGCTAGTGCGCTGGAGGTCCAGCAGGCTTCGAGAGCTGCGGAGGCTTCAGGCCGTTGTTGGGGGCTGATCAGGCCATGTGTGATGAACTCATTGAGCAGCCAGCGGCCTCTCTCATTCGTGGGTTCATTGGCTTGGCCGCGCTGGAAGATATGGAATCTGGACGCATCGGCGTGCTGACCTGTACCAAGAACGAAGGGGCCAACGAGGGAGCGTTTTAGGATGGCTTCACCGCCGACGAAATAGCCGCTAGCTGCTAACACTCGCGCCACTTCGGCTCGATTCTCTTTGGCATCACAAAAGGCACAAGCTTCAGTTAATGCGGCGGTGATGGCTCGGGCTTGATCGGTATTCTGCTCGATGAATTTCTCGTTCATCAAGAGTACTTTTTCGGGATGCTCGGGTGCGAGCTGCTCACTGGTGGCGACTACCCAACCGAAGCCATTTTCTACAGCGACAGAGTTCCACGGCTCCCCGACGCAGAAGCCATCGATCAAGCCTGCGGCGAGGCTTGCCGCCATCTGAGTCGGTGGCAGTGCGACAATGCGGACGTCCTGATTTGGGTCAATGCCGCCACTGATGAGCCAGCGCCGAAGGAGGAAATGATGGGAAGCATAGCGCGACACCATGGCAAAGGTCAGGCGGCGTGAAGTGGTGCTACGAATGAGCTTATTGAGTGAGGTTGCATCCCGCACGCCACGATTCCAGAGGTCTCGACTGAGCGTGATGGCGTTACCATGCAAGTTGAAAACGAATGGTGCCACCACACGGGAGGGAGGAGTGCTTAGGCCCAGCCGCATAGCCAACGCCAGTCCCGCGATGGCGTGGGCTGCGTCTATCTGTCCATAGAGCAGTTTCTCCCGGATGGTGGCCCAACCGACTTCACAACTTAACTCGACATTAACACCCTGTTTGCGAAACAGCTCCTGCTCCTTTGCTACCAGCAAGGGCGCACAGTCAGCGAGGGGGATGAACCCGATGCGAACTGGTTTAACAACGCCACTGAGAGTTGGTTTGGAGATGGAGACTGTCTTCTGCATGACAGTTCTTTACCCAAGCACGCGCAGTGCCAGCGTGCCAAGCTCATCCAGAAACCAAGCGCAATAATTTTCACTTCATCTATGAATGATGCTCATTCATCATGGATTCGGAGTTCTCGTAGTGTCCGAATGGAATGCGCGCTGTTTCGTATTAGTCGCGTAGTGCAGAGGCTGGTTCCATGCGGGCGGCGAACCATGCGGGCAGGAAAC
>JBEBGU010000686.1:0-3121 GCA_040081325.1 Prosthecobacter sp. | reverse complement strand
GTTGATACGCTTTCCAAAGGCTACCGCCACCGCACTTGTTTTGCTCAAAGCATCATCCACGACCCGGATGTGCTGATTCTGGACGAGCCGACGGATGGTCTGGACCCGAACCAGAAGCATGAAATTCGCGGCATGATCAAGCGCATGGGTCAAAGCAAAGCCATCATCTTCTCCACTCACATCCTGGAAGAAGTCGAGGCAGCTTGCACTCGCGCCATCATTATCGACCGGGGTAAAGTCATCGCTGATGGCACGCCGGATCAGCTCAAGAAGCTGGTGCCGGGCTGCCATACGATGGATGAAGTTTTCCGCTCCATCACCCGCTCTGATTTGGAGAAATAAGACTCCGCTGATTTTAACAACCCTTTTCCCCAACACCTGACTTCAACATGAAAAGCAGAGATCTGGCTAACACACTGGCCATCTTTAAGCGGGAGTTCCTCTCCTACTTCAATTCGCCCGTCCTTTACGTCATCGTCGTGATTTACCTCCTGGCTTCGATGGGCTTCGCGTTCTTTTTCGGGCGCTTCCTGGAATCCGACAATGCCTCGCTCACCCAGAGCTTCTTCTTCTGGCATCCATGGATTGATATCGTGCTGGCTCCAGCCGTCGGTATGCGCATGTGGTCTGAAGAACACCGACTGGGAACAATCGAATTACTCATGACTATGCCGCTGTCTCCATGGCAGGCGATCATAGGTAAATTCGTCGCCGCAGCTCTCGTCTGGGCCATCGGATTAGCGCTGACCTTCTCCATCGTCATCACGGTCTGTTGGCTAGGTGATCCTGATCCAGGGCCGATGGTCACGGGTTATGTAGCTAGCTATCTGTATGCTCTAGGTTGCCTTGCCGTGACCAGCGCTGCTAGTGCTTACACGCGCAGTCAGGTGGTGTGCTTCATCGTTTCCGTGGCCCTTTGCATCTTGCTCACACTCATCGGTTATCCAGGTATCGTGGACACCGTTGTCCGCACCGTGCCTGACTCATTGGAGTCGGTCGTGCGCTTCGTGAGTTACCTTAGTTTCATGGATCATTTCTATGAAATGTCGAAGGGCATTTTCGTCATCCGTGACGTGCTCTACTTCGTCTCCGTCATCATCGTCGGCCTGGTGGTCACTGACATGGGCCTGCGCTCGAAGCGTGCCTGATTGTGGTCTTAAACTTGAATCTGAGAACTCGAAACTGAGAACATTTCTATGAATCTGAATAGCAAAGAAGGTACGGCAGGCTTCACAGCCCTGTTGGTTATCGCCATCGTCATCGCGGTGAATTTCCTGGTGGGCGGCTTGGGCTTCCTAAATAAGCGCATCGACCTAACGCAAGATGGACTCTACACCCTGTCCACTGGCACGAGAAACATCCTGGATCGTCTGAGTGTGGATGAGCCGGTGACCATCCGTTATTATGTCTCAACCGAAGACCGCGTGATGCCACCGATGCTCAAGTCCCATGCCCGCACCGTGCAGGATCTTCTTTTGGAATACCAGAAGGCATCCAAGGGTAAGTTGATCCTCGAAAAGTTAGCTCCGAATCCAAACTCGGAAGATGAGGATAAGGCTCGTGAAGACGATCTCCAGGGAATGCAGGTCAATCAGGAAGGTGACAACATCTACCTCGGCATGGCCATCCACGCCGGCAGCCAAAAAGAAGTGCTGCCTTTCCTCAACCCGAATGAGGAAACCGCACTGGAGTACAACATTTCACGCGCCATCCAGAAGGTGTCGGCTACCAAGAAGACCATCATCGGTGTGATGAGTGGGATGCCGATCATGGGATCGCCCATGTATCCTTATCAGCGCCAAAAGGGTCAGGAACCCTGGGTCATGATTCAGCGTCTGCGCATGGACTATGAAGTGCGTGATATTCCGATGAGTTCCAGCACCATCGACTCGGATGTGAATGTGCTCGTCCTTGTTCACCCAGCCGACATCACCGAATCCGCTGAGTACGCCGTCGATCAATACCTGCTCAAAGGTGGTAAAGTCATCGGTCTTGTCGATCCGCAGAGCTGGATCGCTCAGGCCTACAGCGGTCAGCAGAACCCGATGACGGGCCAACCCGGCGCGACGATCAATCCTTCTTCCGACCTCGCCAATCTGTTCAAGGCTTGGGGCGTTGCTTACAACAAGAGCAGCGTCGTGGCGGATGTGAATTACCGCACTGCGATGCAGGGTCGGCAGAATCCAACCGCTTTGCGCCTTCCTAAAGAAGCGCTGAACAAAAAAGATCGCGTGACCGCAGACCTCCAGACAGTGCTCATGATGTCGGCTGGTTCATTTGATGTCGAAAAGAAAGACGGAATCGAGTCCACGACCCTCATCACTTCTTCTGAAGCCAGCGAGATGATCGACACGACTGAGGCTGAAAAGCTGCGCCGCGAAAACCTCTCCAGCTTCACCCCGAGCGGCAAGAAGCAAATCTTGGCGGTGCGTTTAAGCGGCAAGTTCAAGACCGCCTTCCCAGGTGGTAAACCCAAAGGCCCTGCGGCTCCGAAAGAAGGCGGTGGTGCTCAAGATGATGCCAATGCTCCGAAGACTGCCACTACGGCTCCTGTCGTCACGGCACCAGCGACCGCCACGCCTGTAGCGGCTGCTCCGGGAACGCCTGTTGTCGCAGAAGCCAAGAAGGAAGAACCGAAGCCCGTCGATGACGGCACTATCAAGGAGTCGATGAACAGCGAGGGCGTGGTCGTTCTCTTTGCGGATGCTGACATGATGTATGACGCCTTCTGCGTGCAGCAGGACCCGATGACGGGCGGCCTCGTCGCCACCAACTCTAATCTGCCACTGGTTTTGAACTCGGTAGAAACTCTCGCCGGTGGTGGTGACCTCCTCCAGGTTCGCAGCCGAGCCGCGACTCAGCGCCCTTTCACCAAGATGGATGAACTCCGCGAAAACGTGGAGAAGCAGTTCCGCCCGAAGCTCGTCGAACGTCAGGCCGAGATGGACAAGATCGCCCAAGAAATGGGACCTCTTCGCGTGAAGAACGGGCAGCTTGCTGACCCAGGTCAGATCAAAAAGCTCGAAGAACTCATGAAGAAGCAAACGCTCATTCAGCGTGAGATTCGCAACACCAAGAAGGAGCAGAACAAGGACATCTACTTCACCGAGTCGGTGATCAC
>JBEBGU010000685.1:0-3126 GCA_040081325.1 Prosthecobacter sp. | reverse complement strand
TGAAAACATCATCGCCGAGAAAGTCGAACTCGGCGGCACCGTCCGCACCTATGACGCCGCTTTTCGCGATGGCGTGATTGAGCAAATGCACCGCATCCTCAAAGGCATCACGGAGGCGCATGGTGCCAGCTACGAGATGGAGTATCGCAAGACCTACCCGAGCATCCTCAACGACCAAAAGCTCGTCGAGGCCACTCTACCCTCCTTTCAGCGGCTTTTTGGCACAGAGAACGTCGTCAAACTCATCCCCGGCATGGGCGGCGAAGACTTTTCCTTCTTCGCGCAGGTCGTCCCCGGCTTCTACTTTCGAATCGGAGTCGCCAATGAAGAAAAAGGTATCACCGCTGGCGGTCACACCCCGATGTTTGACTGCGATGAGGAGTCGATCAAAACCGGCGTGCAGGCACTCGCCGCCGCAGTTTGTGATCGGCTGGATGCCAAGTGAACTCACGGAGTTAAGCCGCGCAGCCTCTCCCACGCGGCATCGACCCAGAAGAACTGGGAGTAGTAGAGCTTCGCGTAGTCGTAGTGCGCGATCACCTTCTCCACCTCGGCGCGGCGTTGTTTCAAAATATCTGCATCAGGTGCCAGCGTGACGACCCACGCGGCTGCTGTGGGCTCGCGAACAAAGGCGGTCTCCTTGCCGCGACGCGGAGAGATCTTCATGAAGTTCTTCAACTGCACATTAGCCAGATCCTGCGCCTCCTGCTCCGTTTGCTGCGGCTTCCAGTCTTTGTTCATCACGCGCCAGTCCATCTCAAAGTGGCTCGTGTCCGCGTTGTCGAACTGCTGCGCCATGGGCAGGTTCTTGAAGGCGAGATCGGCGCTGGCTTGCAGGCCTTTGGCATACGCAGCGCGGATGGTTTCATCCTTTTCCATCTCCCACAGCACCCGCACGGCGCTGACGCAGGTGCAGGAGGTCCAGGTGTGATACTTTGCATACTCAAACACCATCCCGTGCTCACAGACCTCCAGCCGTGTGCGGTTCTCTTTTCCACCACGCTCTGCCAGCGCTGACTGATACATCTTGTGCCACTTCTCATCTCCCGTGACCGCATGAAGCACCTTGCACACAAGCAACATGCGCGGTGCGCTATCGAAGCTGAAGCCCGAAAATCCACCACGCCGCCCGAAAGGTTGCTCAGCAGGCATCGCCCACTTCATCGCCACAATGGCATCCGCTGTATCAACAAGATGCTTGGTGATCCGAGTCTTTTCGGCTTCGGTGGCGAGGCCCGAATCAAAGTAGCGCCATAGGCCAAGGAACCACGGAGACGACTGATCATTCGAGCCCATCGGATAGTGTGACTTCCCATCTGTGCTCACACCACGACCCACGAAGCCCTTCACCTCGCTGATGGAGTTTAGCAAAAGCAGTCCTTCCATGAGTTTGCGGGCCTTGCTCGCGTCTTCGTCGGATTTCGTGCGCTTCCAGCGCAGGATAGCGGCATCCATATACAGCCCGTTGAACATCGCCCCATTCTCAATCGGAGCCCACCAGCCCAGCGCGTTCGGCTTGCCGTCTCTCAGTTCCTCCGGCGTCGGCAGCGAAACCTTCCCGTCCATGTCCGCGAAGTCGATCATGATGCCATACTTGTCGATGAAGCGACGCCAGATCTCGCTGTGGGCTTGTTCGGCAGCTTTTGCAGGCTCGACAGCCAAAAGTTCCGTCGTGCAGGAGATCGCTAAAAGGGCGGTAAAAAGAGTGCGTCGAGTCATCGTGAAAGACTTTCTCATTTGGCGACAGGAACGGCAAGCACCTGTTTGTCCGCCAGCAGGTGCTCGCGCAGCAGCTTGTAGTCCACGCTTTGCACCGGTGTGTCCGCGTTCATCGCCATCACGGCGGCGGTGGCGGCGGATTGCGCGGCGACCATGAAGGTGAACTCGATGCGATACGCGCCGTAGGCCACGTAGCTCGATGACGGGCACGTCGGACTGAGGAGATTTGTGCATTCGGAGGCCTTCGGCACGAGGCAGCGATAGGGGATGCCGCAAGGGATCCAGTCGGGCTCTTTCGACACGTTGAAGACCGCGCCTTCATTCCATACGCGACCGTTTTTCACGAGGCAGCGGGCGCTGTGGAAGTCCGGCGGCCACCAGATCATGCCGGCGCTGTCGGTCACGGGCTCGGGGTTTGCTTTGCGGAGCTGTGCCTCGGTCAAAACGAAGTCGCCGACCATGCGGCGGCCATTGCGGACATAAAAGGCACGCGGCCAGCCGTCGTTGTCGGTGAACTCATCTTTGCACAGGCCCCATGCAGCCCAAGCCTCGCGTTGCTCCGCGGGCACGGCGTCGTCATGCGCCATGAACCAGTAAAGCCCCTGCATGTAGTCGCGACTCGTGCGCAGCATCGCCTCTCGCTCCGCGTAGCTGGCGATGGGATAGCGATGATTCATGCCGGTGAAGTTCGACGCGAGCGAGTGCCAGGTGCCGGGATCGCTTTTGCCATTCGGCACCGCGGCATGCGGCGGGCTGATGACGCCGCCCGCAGCGAGGTAGCGACGCTGCATTTCATAGTGCGTAGGATCGTAGTTCGCGGGCTTTTCGATGGCGATGCGGTTCGCGGGAGTCTTCGTCAGACAGAGGCGGAAGCAGTAGCCCTGGATGCTGTCGTCCGCCGCGCCGTGCTCGCCGAGGGGCTCGTCCTGCACGCCAAAGATGACCCCGCTCTTCGGATTGCCGGGTGTCTTGTAGGGATCGATAGGCTTGTCGTGCTGTTTGTGCGTCGTGTCCGTGCGGATGCCGTTGTTCGTCTCGCCATACTTCGCATTGCCCTCGCGACCCACCGCAAAGCTCACGCCCGCAAACGCCAGCAGATCGCCCTCGTAAGTCGCATCGATGAACATCTTGGCCCGCACCTCGGCTCCATTCTCAAAATGCAGCGTCGTGATGCGTGCGTCGTCCTTCGTCACGCCCGCTGTTTCCTTCAAGCGATGCCCGCGCAGCACTGTGATGCCCGCTTCCTTCACCCACGCCTCCCAAACCGCCTCCGCCACATGTGGCTCGAATCGCCAGAGCGACGTGTCCTTGCCACCCGCCGCGAGCATCGCCTCAAACTTCGCCGTGCGATTGTAGCGCGCGTTGATGCGTCGATAAAACTCCAGCGCCAGTCCGCCGACCGCCGGG
>JBEBGU010000684.1:0-3126 GCA_040081325.1 Prosthecobacter sp. | reverse complement strand
GCAAGTGATGGTACGAGGTCAGCAAGTGTTGACGCCAACTCAGCAAGTGATGGTACGAGGTCAGCAAGTGTTGACGCCAACTCAGCAAGTGATGGTACGAGGTCAGCAAGTGTTGACGCCAACTCAGCAAGTGATGGTACGGGGTCAACAAGTGTTGACGCGAGGTCGGCAACTCCTGACCGCTCACCAGCAAGTGTTGACACGAAGTTTTCATCGCTCTCGCAGGCCTGCGCCATTGGCAGCGCGGGTTTGTCGAGTCACTCAACCCATTTTAGAAAGCTGAACCCATGGCACTGTGGTCCAGCGGGGCGACTTGGTCGTCCAATCAAATTTGGGGGCCGTCCTCACCGGCGGTCTCCACGCACAGAAACAATAAAAACAAACGAAGCACCATGAAACGTAAATACTTCTATCCTGCCGACTTTTTCGAGCGCCCCGAATGGCATTCGAATCTCGCGGCCAAGCTCCAACTCTATGCGGCAGCCCTGCCGCTGCCCGCCGCCGAGGTCAATGAAGGCGTGGCAGATAACCTCTACCTAGCCTACGGACTGGGCGTCTGGATCAACAACGTGCGGGAATATGCGCTCTCCTGTACCTCCCTTCTGGACACGCTGACGCGCGGCACCGGAGGGGACGCTTTTGTGTTCTCCACCTGCACGGCACCTACCCTGCCGACGCTGCCCGTGGGCATCACCGAGGTGCTACCCGGCGCGCTGGACCGCACCTTTAAGCTGGTGCAGCAGATCAAAACACGCCCAGGCTACACCGAAGCCATCGGCCTAGACATGGGCATCATCGGTGAGGAGGACACCACCGAGCACTCGATGCCTGAATTCACCCTGAAGACCGAGCAAGGCATGGGCTGCCACTGCGTGAAGGTGCGCTACAAGAAGTTCGGTCATTACGCCGTGGCCGTGTATGGCAAGCGCGGCGCAGGCGGCTGGGAGCTGCTGGGCATCTCTTCAGACAACCCCTATGAGGATGAGCGCCCGCTGCTGGTGGCCGGTCAACCAGAGGTTCGAGAATACAAGCTGCGCTTCTGGGACTCCGGAGCTGAGAACGGCGACTGGACAGATGTGGCCAGCACCACCGTGAGCGTGTGAGGGAGGGAACCGTTGGGTGGGGCGCGTGGTCCTCCACGCGCCGTTTCCAATCCCGGCGACTGGAGGACCAGCCGCCCTACCTTGAAAGACCGCACATGGAATGTGCGGACCAGTGCCTCGGCGTGTGACATGCTCCTGCCTCTCAACCACCGCAAACTTCTCCTTCCCCCAGGCAGGCTTACGCCAGCCGCTACGAGGCTCCCTCAACCACTGCCAACCATCGTCAACGGCGCAGCCCTCAACAACCGTCAACTTCCCTCTTCCCATGTACGACCCAAATCTTCCCCAAGCCGGCACCGAGATCGATGCGGTGCAGATGCGCAGCCAGCTCAATGGGCTGAAAGCCCTCATCGACGCCATCGTGACCCTGACCGCCGCGCAGATCGACGGCGTAACCACCTTGCTGCCGGGAGAAACTGCGAGCGTGGGCCTGACGGTGGTGGGTAGCACCCTGCACTTCACCTTTGGCATCCCACGCGGGGACATCGGCACGCAGGGGCAGAATGGCATGGACGGTGCCGCGGGTCCACAGGGGCCGCCCTTTGCCAACGCGGTGGTGGATGCGGTAAACACACTCAATCCCGGTGATGCCGCCACGGTGAGCGTGATTTTTGATGGGGTGAATGTACACTTCAGTTACGGCATCCCGAGAGGGAACGATGGCTCGCCGGGCCAGAACGGTAGCAACGGCGGCGATGGCCCGCAGGGACCGCCCGGTGAGGTGACGAATGCTGCCCTGACGGGTGCGATCATTGGCACCAGTAGCAACAGCAATGCGGTGGCGACACTGGACACACCTTTTGTGAATGACCCGCCGACTCTGGCGGATATGGAGGTGGTGCGCGTGAAGATGAACGAACTGATCACCGCGCTGCGGCGGTGATGTGAAACTTGCGCTACAGCGGGGAGCAAGGAGTGAGGGCTTCCAGCCATCACTGGGGCTGATGGCTGGAAGCCATCACTCCTTGGGTGGCGGGCCCACCAGCCGCCATCCAAGAACGGCGCTTGGAGGGACCAAGCGCCCTAATGGGTAGGGCGGGCTGAAGTCCGCCTCACAAGATGCAACTTGTAGTCTGCATGACTTTACTGAGCGCTGTCACGAGCCTGAAGCTGGCTGGCTGCGTCTAGTTTACTCAGAGGGTAGGGCACCTCTTTGGCGTTGGCTGGCATCTTCAGAATCACATTTTCTCCATCCAGTCGGACAAAGCCTGCTTTGATCTTTTTTCCCTCAAAGTTGATCCAGGTCATGATCGGAGGCAGGTCTTTTTTGGGTGCTCCAGCGATGGGTTTCAATTTGGGCGCATCTTTCGTTAAACCGGCTCCTTCAGTGATCCACTCGCGAATCTTCTCGATGTCGTCTTTGGAGAGATTGTCATCCGGGGGCATGTGGGCCTTATGACTTTCATCTGTGATGACGGTGAACAGGTGACTCTCCCCCGGATCTCCGGGGACGACGACACCCTTGGGATTGATATCGAGTTTTAGTGTCTCAAGGTCATCAAAGACATAGCCGGCCTTCTTCTTGCCTGTCTTCTGACTGTGGCATTCGTAGCAGTTTTTTTCAAAAATGGGCTGAATGTCCTTTTTGAAATCAGCGGCGGAGACAGTGCCAAGGATGGCCAGTAATATTGGAAGGGATTTCATAAAAAGAAGAGGGCGGCAATACGCTCACAGTGAAACGCAGAAGCGAACCGAAGATTAGTTCGCACTCCAAAAAGCCATTCGAAAGTGTTTTATCTCTACAGGCTCTTATTCGACCCAAAGGCGCTTGGCTTTGCGGCGGAGATGGAGGGCACCTGGGAGATTGATTTTAGCTGGGCCGCCGGGACGCAGCATTGTCATGGCGCTTTCGATGTTGTCAGAGTCGATGGACTTTAGCTTCAAGATTTGGACCAGCCAGGTGTGAATGATTCGCGAGAGAATAGCTGGACGCTCAAGATGCAGTTCTGGAGTTATCGTCAGACTATTGTCTGGAGCGATCAGCCTGGGAGCCTGCTGCTGCGCCATTTGCCAGAGAGCCAAG
>JBEBGU010000683.1:0-3129 GCA_040081325.1 Prosthecobacter sp. | reverse complement strand
TTCCAAATCCGTTGAGAAAAGACTTACCACTCACCAGTGACGGCGGCTTGGAGAAGGCCTTCAAATACAGCCGACTTCCCGGTGAGCTTGATCGAGAGGACACCGCCAATGTCCCGATGACACCGGAACGCATTCCGCCGACGACGCGGAAGCTGATCGAGACCAAACTGCCGCAGGTGTGGCAGAGGCTGAGTCGTTGATCAATGCGACACCTCAGCCGGAGCATCCAGATCCTTCGGTGGCCAGAAGGCGATGAGAAGAATCACAGCAGCAGCGAAAGCACATCCAGCGGGCAGCAGGAACAGACTCTTGAAGTCAGTGATGCCATTCTTGGTAAAGGTTTCTTGAATCAAATACGGGCACCAGGAATTCGCGATGAGAGCACCGACACCAAGAATCACGACATTGAATAAACCCTGGGCACTGGAGCGCGCATCCTTGGGAAAATACTTGTCCACAAAGATGTAAACCGTGGCAAAAAAGAAGGCATAGCAGATGCCGTGCAGGATCTGTACGGTGACGATCATAGCGGCACTCCCCGGCATGTAGGCATAGACGAGGAAACGTGCAGCATGGCCGAGCACGCCGATAATCAGGGTCCAGCGCCAGCCCAGATTTTTCAGCGTGGCCCCGAGGATGAACATGGTCAGGATCTCCGCCACCTGCCCCACACTCATCACTGGCATGATCCAGTTTCCAGGAATGCCGACACCCCCGAGTTCAGTCTTGGTTCCGAGGAAACTGCCGGTCCAGTTGAAGTAGCAATTATGAACAAATGAGTCCATGAGAGCAACGATCCAGAGCACCAGGATGAAGGGGTGTTTGAGAAATTTTAATGTCTGCAGCCAAGCTAGTTTACCTTCACCCGCAGCCGCAGGCTTCGCTGGTGTGTGTGGCAGTGATAAACTGAAAATCGCCAGCAAGACGGAAGCTGTGCCACTCACCACAAAAGTCCATTTGGTCGCCGCTTTGAGAGCTTCCCCAGTGAGACCATTGGCAAGCACAGCCCCGATCCAGTCCACGATGCCCTTGGTGTTTGCAGCGTCCACTTTAGCCCAGTCAACCAAGATGAAAGTGAAGGGCCAAGCGGCGAGAATCCAACCGATGGTGCCACCCATGCGCACGATGCCAAACTCACGCGAGGCATCCTTCATGTTCGCAAAAGCGATACCATTCGTGATGGAGATCGTCGGCACATAGAGCAGGCAGTGAATCATCATCAGCGTGAAGAACGACGCGAAATCAGTCACGAATCCGCAGCCCAAAATGGCAAGCCCCCCAACGAGGTGGCTAAAGGCCAGAAAACGTTCAGCGGCAAAATTGCGGTCAGCAAACTGGTTGCTAAAAAACATCCCCACAATCGCTGCAATCGGAAAGGCATTCAGAATCCAAGCCTGCTGAGATGCCGTGAAACCTAGACTCGGCAGATAGCCAAAGATCAACGGCAACCAAGCCCCCCAGATGAAGAACTCGAGAACCATCATGACGAAGAGCTTTTTGGCGGCAGGGGATTTCATAGAAGTCGCGAGGCTAGGGAGGTACACGGATTCAGGCAAGGCTTAACAGCATCAGTTTAAAAATGCACAGCCTCGCTTTCTACAAAGAGGGCGATCTCGGCAACGACGGCGTCTATGACAACTGGCGTATCGAAGGCCCGTCCTTTGTCTGGTACTTCCGTGGCACGCCGCATGTGCATGTCTGGATCAACGTGGCCGATGATCCGTCCGTGAAACTGAACTCGTATCAGAACTCCGTGATGTAATGACGTACCTCAATCCGCCTGACCCCACACGCGTGGCGTCTTGAAGTCCTGCGCTTTTGGCGCGCTCTTGGGCGGCACGGCTTCGGCGGCGAGCGTGGTCAGCTTGGCGCGCAGTTCGGCAACTTTGTCGGGATTCGCTTCGGCGACGTTGGTTTTCTCGTTGGGATCGGTCGCGAGGTTGAAGAGTTCGAGCTGCGGTCCGGTGGCGTTTTTCTTTTTGCCCTTCTTCTTCGGCTTCGCTTCGCCGCCTTCTTCGCTGTCGGCGATGTTTCCACCGCTGACGAGCTTCCAGTCACCCATGCGAATGGCTCCGTTGTTCGGCGTGGTGTTGAGGAGGATGAACTCGTGCGGCGAGGCCGCGCCTTGTGTGATCGCAGGCCAGGCGTCGCGGCCATCGAGAGGGAGCTTTTGCTCCAACGACGCACCGGCGAGTTTCAGGAGCGTGGGGTACCAGTCCACCATGTGCAGCGCGGCGGTGATTTTGCTTTCGGCTTTGATGACGCCATCCCAGGTCGCAAAGGCAACCACGCGAGTGCCACCTTCATAGAGCGTGCCTTTGCCAGCACGCAGCGGGCCGTTGTCGGTGATCTGGCCGGGGCTGGGGCCGCCGTTGTCGCTGCTGAAGATGAAGAGCGTGTTCTTCCTCATGCCTGCCTCGTCGATGGCTGCGGAGATCTGGCCCACGGCCTCATCCATCGCGGCCAACATGCCCGCGTATTTCTGGCGGTTGCCTTTGAGCTGACCATAGGGCTGCAAATACGAATCAGGCACCTGATGCGGCGAGTGAACGGCGTTGAAGGGCACATAAAGAAACAGCGGCTTCTTCGCATCGCGCTCTTTGATGAGACGCACGGACTCTTTCGCGATGAGGTGCGTGGAGTAGCCTTCATCGCGGTTCTCCTTGTCATCGCGATGCCAGTCGAAGCCGCCGTCGCGGATGTGCGTGAAGTAATCCAACGCGCCATTGTAGTGGCCGTATTGATGATCAAATCCGCGCCGGGTCGGCAGATACCCCGGCTCGAAGTCGCCGAGATGCCACTTGCCGACGATGGCCGTTTCATAACCCGCCTCCTTCAGCGCCTGCGGCAACGTGCGCTCCTCCCACGGCAGCCCATACTCCGCCCAAGGCCGCACCACGCCGACTTGCAGGCCATGACGCATCGGGTATCGCCCCGTCATCAGCGCCGCACGCGTCGGCGAGCACACCGGCTGCACATAGAATTGATCCAGGATCGCCCCCGCCTTCGCCAGCTTGTCGAGATGTGGCGTCTGGATGTCCTTCCCGCCCATGAACCCGCAATCCGCCCGCCCCAGGTCATCCGCGAGCAAGAACACGATGTTCGGTCGCGGCGCATCGGCAGCAAAGG
>JBEBGU010000682.1:0-3133 GCA_040081325.1 Prosthecobacter sp. | reverse complement strand
CGGTTCTTCTTTGCCATCGACGATCTTGGTCACATGGCTGGTGAACTTTTTGGCCTTCATGGTGCCGGGGTGCAGCTCGCGGACGAAGTCGTTCAAGCGGATGGCGAAGGGCAGCTTCCACTTCATGCGGCTGATGGAGATGACATACGACACGTCACCGACCTTGACGGTGTAGGGTTCAAACTGGCGCTCCCAAAGGATGGCTTTTTGTTCGGGGCCTGTCTTGGGTTTCACGGTGATCTCGACGGCTGAGACGTTGGCTTCGTCTTCCTTGGCGTTCTTCACTTGTTGAACGCGGTAGCCATCAATGCCTGTTTTGTCGTCTTCCTGAGCCTGCGCGACATTGGCGTTGCGCTGGTAGCCAGTGACTTGGATTTCAAATGGCAGGTCTTTGGAAAAGAAGGTGCGCGCTTTACCTGGATCAAGATCGGCGAAGTGCTTCATCGGGATCACCAGAGCTTTGTCGTCACCCTTACCACTGGCGTCGAATTTTTGGATCTCGATGATTCGGTCGTGATAGCTTTGATACTGGTCGCTGGACTGCCCTTCATAGAGCGGCATGGCTCCTTCGGTTTTATAGAGGAAACTCACGAAGCCAGCGGCCAGCATGAACATGATGGCGAGATGCGAGATCAAATTACCGACGGTCCGCCAGCCTTTGCGCATACGGATTACGGCACCGCAGAGCATGTTAAAAAACAGCACGAGCATGAGCAATCCACCACCGGGGAGTGGCAGTGGAATAAGCGTGCCACCGATATTCAGATCGTGAATGAGCCACCAAGAATCAAAGTAGGTGCGCTGGCTGTCCAGCAGGCCGATGTCTTTTTGCGACAGGGTGCCGAGAAAGGTGATGAGCAGCAGGAAACTGAGAACCGTGATCGCCAGTCCATACGAGGACAGGACGGCGAAGACTTGGCTGGGGAAGGACTTGGAATTGGCGGACATGGGAGGTGATTTTGAGGCCATCATTGTTTCGGCGTCCGCAGGCTTAGGGAGGCGACGAATTGGTCGAAAGCGGCGGTGTTGGCTTCGACCAAAGCCTTGGGACCGACCATTTTCACAAACAGCCCGGCCTCACCGAGCGAGGCGACAATGCCTAACATACGATGGTCAGACTTGGCCTCTGAGGCTCCGACATTGGTGTAGGCTCCATCGACGGTGACATAGACTCCTTGGATGCCCATGAGTGCCTTTTGCGGGAGCTTGGTGAGGTCTTCCTCCGTGAGTTCTGGCTGGCCCATCTGCTTGCGCCAGCGGTTCACATTGGCTAGCACGCCACCGGCACCGCCGGGCAGCATGGCCAGGTAGCACTCGCCTTCTTTATTGGGTCCAAAGGTGAGGTTCACGGGGCGCATTTGACTGCGCTCTGCTTGCGCCCAGCCAGTCGGTGTTTCCCAGCGCAGGCGCTCGTCACCAAAGCGTTCCTGAGGGTAAGCATTGAGCTTGGGCTTGGCCTCGTAAGTGGAGATGTCTCGCGTCTCAGTGATCTCCATTCGCTCTGACACGCGGCCACAGCTCGGGATAATGAATGACAGAAGGCATGCAACCTTGAGTCGTGGGGGAAATGAAATCATGTCAGTGTAAGGAAACGAACGAACGCCGTCCGCCTTTGGTTGGCTGTGAACGGCGTTCTGGATATGAAACACGGAGCGCGGGTGTTCCAGCGCCAATTAGTTGGCTTTAGGCGCGGGTGCCACTGGCTTTACTTCAGCAGCAGGCTTTGCGGGAGCTGGAGGCGTGGCTGCTGCGGCTGGCTTTACCGGCTTTACCGTAGGGGCAGGCACGGCTGGCTTTGCATCTGCTGGTTTCACGGCAGCTTTAGCGGCGGCCTTCTTTGGCTCTTCCTTCTTGGCTGGAGCAGGTGGCGGCGCTGGTGGTGGTGCAGTGAGTTTAGCGATCTCAGCTTCGCTCAAACCGACGTTTACCTTGAGGCCGGGCACCTGACCTTCGAGAGCCGTTGCTCCGGCTTTAGTCACCGCAGTCTGCCAGGCGAAGAGCTTCTTCAATTTCTTGGCTGCGGAAAGTTTAGCAATGCCGCCATCTGTGGTCTTGGTGCCATAGAGATTGAGATATTCTAAGTTGTTCAAGCCGCCAAGTTTGGCGACACCTGCATCCGTTATCTTGGTGTTCTCAAGATGCAGGCGCTCAAGGTTGACCATTTTGAGTAAGGTGACAGAGGCAGCATCCGTGACGAGACTGCGGGCGAGATCGACCCACACGATTTGCTGAGCGATAGGCTCAAGCAGGGCTAGTTCTTTGTCTCCAAACTTGTCTGCGGCATTGATCACACTGAGGCGGAGTTGCTCGGTATCCTGTGCCAATGGCATGAGGGAGGCATTCAGTGCCTGCATCTTGGCGGAGATTTCTGCGATCTGCTTTTTCTCAGCATCGGTCAAAGCTTTTGGCTTGGGCTTCACGACTTTAGCCGTGGTCGTATCTGCTTTCGGCAAACCTTTACCCAACAGGACAGTCAAGATGCCCTCGGTGGCGGCATCTGGTTTGGCAGCGGCGACTGTCTGCGTGTCAGAGGCACCGGACTCGATCCACCACTTCAAGAGGGCCATGTCCTGTTGGGTTAGTTGTGGTTCATCACTCGGCGGCATGTGCTCATCGTCGTCTTTGGGTAAAATGGAGCGGACGAGCATGAGGCTCTCCTTGGAGTTCTTGGGGATGACCGTGGTCGCGCCTTCACCGCCGCCTTTCATGATCGCTGCAAAGGTGTGGAGTTGCAGTTTGCCCTTCTTCTTTTCTTCACCATGACAGGCCACGCACTTGGCCTTCATGATCGGGGCGATCACGTCCTGATAAACCACAGCCTTCGCGGCGATGGCGGCATCCAATTTACCGCCTGCAACTTGCGCGGCGGCGGGTGCTGCTGCTGCGGTTGGCGCAGCGGTGGCTGGCTTAGCAGCAGCAGGAGCGGCGACAATCGCTACAGGCTTGGCATCATCTTCAGCCGTCCAACCCAAGTTGATATGAGTTCCTGTAAGCTTGGCTTTGAGTTGGGCCACACCCACTTTGGTCACACCTGTCTGCCACAAATACAGCGACTTCAGTTTGAGCAAGCCGACAAGTTTTGGTGCGCCTGCATCGGTGACTTTGGTGTTGTAAAGATTCAGATATTCCAGTG
>JBEBGU010000056.1:0-11747 GCA_040081325.1 Prosthecobacter sp. | reverse complement strand
AGGTCCATGACCTTGTGATAGCCTTCCAGACATAAGAAAGCACCGCCCGCCATGAGCAGCGGCGTGATGGCCCAGGGCGCAAAGAAGCTCAGCAGCAGAGCTCCAGGCAGGAGCAGGAGGAGTTTGTTCTTCAGCGAGCCAACGGCGATCTTGGCGATGATCGGCAGTTCCCGATCTGCGGTGAGGCCGACGACGTATCGTGGTGTGACCGCCGCATCATCAATGACGATGCCAGCCGCCTTGCTGCCCGCCTTTGCCGCCTGCCCCGCAGCATCATCGAGCGAGGAGGCAGCCACCTTCGTGAGAGTGGCAAGATCATCCAGCAGAGCGATCCAGCCTGAGGTCATGGGCGGGCTCCTTTCGAGAGGCGGTGAGTGAAGTTAAGCATGAGTGGCATGGCGTTGCTTCCCTTTGTAAGACGGTTGAAGAGAGGGCTCAAGTGCCGAAACAAAGTGTCTGGTCTGTGTCTGTTCCTCTATTGATATTTGTCCCTCCTAGCTCTTGAAAAAACTCTTCATCTTGAACATGATTTGCTTGGTGATGCTCCGTACTTTTTCCTCGGCATCACCCTTGGCGAGGCGGTTGCGGGCTTGCTCAAGCTTCATCTGGCGCTGGGCGACGGCACGGGACATGCATTCGGAGATCTCGGGCCGCCCCTCAATGATGTGGACGACGGTGGGGCGGCTGATCTCATAAACGACGGCGGCGGTCCGTGCCTGAATGGTGGCGGAGCGGGGTTCGCCGGTGAGGAGGGCCATTTCGCCGAAAAAATCGCCGGGTGACAATTGGCTAACGGTTTGCTCTAGGCCGTTGCCGTTGAGATCGACCTGCACATTGAGCAGACCCTCAATCAGAATGAAGAGCGATTCGCCTTCGTCGTTGCGCCGAAACAAGACTTCGTCCGTGCTGAGCTGGACACGGCGCATCTCGGTGGCGACGCACTGTAGCTCGCTTTCCTCCAGCTTCTCAAAGATGGTGATGTTGGACAGGAGCGATACTTTGTCAGCAATGCTGTGCCCGTGGAAGTGCTTTGTAGGCAGGGACTCGTGGAAGATCTCGGCCTTGGTATAAGCGGGTGTGATACCCGCGGTTTGCAGGTGCTGAAGGGCGGACGTCAGAACGAGATCGCGGCTCGTGTTCGGCGAGAGGGGGTGCCAGGGATGAATCCAGTAGCGGAGGTTGTATTTGACTCCGCGTTTGCTCGTGTTGCTGACGAGCACCTTGGGTTTCGTTTCTTTGGAGAACCCGTCCTGCGCCGACATCGACTCCAGCGCGGCCAGCAGGATACGGCGCACGCGCTCGACGGGGACGGTGTAGTCGATCGTTACGCTCGCCTCGTAACGCGTCATGGCGGACGGGCGCGAGATGTTGACGATTTTTTCGAGGCCCAGGATCGAGTTCGGCAGGACGATGGTGGTGCCGTCCTCACAGGTCAGCCGGGTGCAGCGCCAGCCGATTTCATCGACCTGACCAACGGTGCCCTCACCGCCCGAACTGGAGGGCACGACGAGCCTGTCACCAATGGCGAAGTTGTTGTCAAAATTCACCGCGAGGCCTGTGAAGAGGTCGGCCAGCAGATTGCGCAAAGCAAAACCCAGGACCACACCTCCGGCACCGAGGGTGGCGAGAAATGCGGTGATGGACTGATCAAAAACAAATCCAGCGATACAGGCGCCGGTGATGATGAAAACGAAGACGCTGCCGATGTCCTTCAACACGCCAGGAACTGTGCGCTGCATTGCGCGCGCCATGGCTCCATCCCAAAAGAACCGGTTGATGAGCCGGTTTACGAGATAAGCAGCGATGAGCCAGAAGAAGACCTCCAAGGCAATCAACACATGTTTGGAGGCCCTCGCTTCCTCCTTGAAGCCAAGACCCAGGATGATCGTTGGCCAGTTCTCGATGAGCTGAAAGATGATCAGAAACAGGATAGTGCCGATCACAAAAGACCGTACTCGCATGGGTTTGGATCGGTTCAGAGGAGCGGACACGGGGGCGGGCAAATCGGTAGCGAAAAGGGTGTGGCCCTAAATTGAGCTTGGGAACAAAGGCATCTATGCCATCAGGTTTCAAGTGAGCACTGAAATGACACGAAATTGTCACATTCAGCAGCCGCAGAGGACACGAGTCATCAGCTCAGCAAATACCAGAAAAGATACAGGTAGGAAGGGTATCATTAAACATTTTGAGGCGCTTACAAATCCCTCCCAACCAACTGCATCTTCTCGGTTACAGTCTGGACGAGGTGCCAGCATTTTGTTGTGGCTGTGGTCGCGATAGGGGCTGCATTGAGGCCTACTCCACCATTTCTGGCCTGCCTCAATTCCTCGACTTCATCGGTGGCATCCGCCAGGCCGTGCTGCCATGTCTGTTCCCCAAACAACACGCTAAACTCAATCTCGTGCCTAGACATTGGCTGAACTCTCTCAATCAATCGGTGCCGCCCGTGTGGTGCTTTATTCGCCCAAGAATTGAGGGTGCAACCATGGATCGAGCACTTGTATCTCCATTTTGACCCATCATCTTCGGCGGCTAGCTGCATACTCCTGCTTATGACACTCCGTGAACCTGAAATCGTCGAACTCTCCACACCCACCGGGCCTATGCGCACTTTGGTGTTGCGGCCCGCCGCTGTGGGTCGTTTTCCCGGACTGCTCTTTCACTCAGAGATCTTCCAACTCACCGCTCCGATCTGTCGCACTGCTGCTGCTTTGGCTGGTCATGGGTTCATCGTCGCGGTACCGGAGATCTACCACGAATACCTGACTGCCGGGACAGTGCTCGCTTATGATCAGGCGGGCTCCGACACGGGAAACCGATTGAAGACTGAGAAGCCCATTTCTGCTTATGATGCCGACAACCGATCGGTCCTTGATTGCTTGAAAAACCACGACGCATGCACTGGCCGTTTGGGTTCATTCGGCCCCTGCATCGGCGGTCATCTGACCTATCGCGCCGCGCTCCAACCAGAGGTCGCCGCTGCGGCCTGTTTTTATCCCACCGATCTGCATAAACGCAGTCTCGGAGCAGGTATGAACGATGATTCTCTAGCTCGGGCTGCCGACATCACTGGCGAGCTTTTGATGGTCTTTGGCCGACAAGATCCCCATGTGCCTGCCGAGGGCCGCGCCCTGATCTACCAGACGCTAACTGCTGCAGGAGTCAGTTTTACCTGGCATGAGTTCAACGCAGCTCACGCCTTCCTGCGCGATGAGGGCCTGCGCTACGATCCTGAGCTTGCCCGCCAAGCACTCGGGCTAACGGTCGATTTCTTCCGCCGTCATCTCGCCGAGTAGCTGTGTGGGAAATCATCCACGCAGCCTGACATTCGAGATGAATCCATTAGCGGTGCCTCATACGGTATGGATCACATCTGGAGGCTGCATTGCCTTCAATGAAAACTTCTCGTTAGGAAAGATTCACTGCGGGATCACTTCCACTGCAACGCCGTGCCAGATGGCAGTAGCCGAACGATGCGCACAATGTCCCAGTTAGCCATTCTGAGGCCACCGATGCTTTCCTGAGTTTTCATTCTTCCTGGGATGCTCGTGCCGTGCAGACCATAGGGTAGCGGCGTCGTGCTCTTGGCCTTAGCGAGATTGATCCACAAGATGCCGAGCGGATTATTCGGGCCAGCCGCCAAGTATTGCTCGGTGGATAACACTGGTGCTGAAGCAGGCGTGACTTCCGGGGCCGTGGGCACAACAAAAGCGCTAACTAACTTTGGTTTATCCGCTGTCTTCGGCTCCTGCTTTGTCGCTAGGCGTGGGCGGGGGATCACATCCAGCACCGTCCAAGAGCCACGACCACGCAGATCAGGGCGAGCAGAACACAACGGCATTGCGGCCACCAATTTGACGCCTTGATAAATCTCTAGTCGTGACAATCCAACGATGGCCGCTGTCACAGGCTTGCTTGCATCTGCGGCAGGTTGGAGTGGCAAATCAAAGGCTTTTTCGATCTCAAACGGGATCACGTTGGGCACTTGAAAATCAATGCCAGCGGTAGGTGTACTTTTGATTTTAGCATTCAAGCTCCGCAGAAAAGTCTCCTCACAGTGAAACCGCTCAGCGACGAATTCCCAAGGAGTCCTATAGGCGAGCAGCGGTGCAGCGACGAGTTCCTCATAAGTCTGTGCTGGCAGCGCGGGCGCTTGCTTGCTTTTGCTGCTGCGCGCTGATTTGATGGCAGGTAAAGTCTCGGCCATTTCTGGCGCAATGAATCGGAAATCCTCCGGTTTCAACGTGTAGCGAGTGAATGGCTCACCTGCCACGGTGATGGCCTTTTGCCGAAGTGTTTCGGTGGTGGGAACATCCTCATGAACACTGCGGTAGAGTTCCAAAGCTTTCTCAAAAACCGTGCCAGGATTACCATCGATCGGGCCAGTTGAGAAGTGCTCGCGATCCAGAAAAACTTGGAGCAACACGCTCTCTGTTTCCTTGCTGACCACCAAGACTGGCGGAGCTTTTACAACCGTCTTGGGCTTGCTTTTTTCCGATGTCTTGGGCTCTGGCTCCGGCGGCGGGACCATGGCATAGAGTTCTTTCAGCGTCGGTATTTTGAGCACCTGACCGATCTGAATCGTGTCTTTAGTTAGGTTGTTGAAAGCCTTGAGTTGATCGACTGACATGGCGAATTTTCTCGCGATGATGACCAGCGCGTCACCACGCTTCACTTCGTAGCTGTCGGGGCGCGCTGCGACTGGAGAAATAGAAGCTGTAGGCACGCCCGACGTGGCTGCCGAATGAGGCGTTTCAGGCAATGCAAAACCCCAGTTCTTTTCATCCGAAGGCAGCACCCACCACTTCCACTTCACCGCCATTTCTAGGCCAGGTTCAATGCGTGGTTTGGCGGGTGGCACAGCAGGCACAGGCACTGTTTGGGCAAGCGAACGGAATGAGACGCCGCCCGTCATGACGAGGGCGAGCAGGATGCGCGAAGTAACAGCAAGCATGGTGTGGATTGTTACCTTCATCACGAACATGCGCCAAGTGTAAATCAAAGATCGTGCGAGCCGCTTGCCTTTTCGATTTGTTCCGATCAACCTTTGCCCATGCCTGACTCACTCTCACCACTGCTGAAGCAATACTTCGGTTACGATGACTTTCGCCCGCTTCAGCGTGAGATCATGGACGCCTCGATGGCTGGGCGTGATGTCGTCGCTATCCTCCCGACGGGCGCTGGCAAATCACTCTGCTTCCAGCTCCCGGCCTTGGCTCGTGAGGGAGTGACGCTCGTGATTTCTCCGCTCATCGCACTCATGAAGGATCAGGTGGATGCGCTCACTGCCAGTGGTGTGCATGCCACGTTTTTGAATTCCTCCATTCAAGGCAGCGAGGCGCAGCGTAGGCGCTCAGGCCTGGAGCAGGGCCACTACAAGCTGCTCTATGCAGCGCCGGAGCGCGTGATGATGTCGGGCTTCATCCAGGATTTGCAGCGCTGGAATGTCACCGCCATCGCCGTCGATGAAGCGCATTGCATCAGCCAGTGGGGGCATGACTTTAGGCCCGAGTATCGGCAGCTCGCGCAGTTGCGTGATCATCTGCCGGGCGTGCCCTTCATGGCACTCACGGCCACTGCCACGGAGCAGGTTCGGCAGGACATCATCCACCAGCTCCACCTGCATGAGCCTGAGGTTTTCCTCGCCAGCTTTAATCGCCCGAACCTCAGCTACACGATCCTACCGAAGAGCAAATCGACACGACAAGTGTACGAGTTCATCCGTGAGCGGCTCGATGAGGCGGGCATCGTCTATGTGCAGTCACGTAAGTCCGCCGAGTCACTCGCCGCCGCGCTGATGGCAGAGGGCGTAAAGGCCGTGGCCTATCACGCGGGATTGCAGCCAGAGGAGCGCGCGGCTAACCAAGAGGCTTTCATTCGCGATGAGGCGCGTGTCGTTTGCGCGACGATCGCCTTTGGTATGGGCATAAACAAACCTGACGTGCGCTACGTCATCCACGCCGATCTACCAAAAAATATCGAAGGCTACTACCAGGAAACAGGCCGCGCTGGCCGCGACAGCCTGCCCTCTGATTGCGTGCTGCTTTACTCACGCGGCGATCTGGTGAGAAATTTAAAATTCCTCGATGATGTGACCGACGCTCAGGCTGCTGAGATCGCCGCGCGGCAGATGCGTCTCATGGCCGAATTTGCTGAAAGCAGCGAGTGTCGGCGCGTCACGTTGCTCGATTATTTCGGTGAGCAGTGGCCCGGAGATAACTGCGGCGGCTGCGATATCTGTCTGCAACCACGCGAGTCATGGGATGCCACCACGCAGGCGCAAAAACTGCTGAGCTGCATCTTCCGCATCAAACAAAAGGGCGGCTTCAGCACCGGTCTCAATCACGTCGTCGAAGTCCTCGCTGGGGCGAACACGGAGAGAATCCGCAAATGGTTCCACGACCAGCTCAGCACCTACGGCATCGGCAAAGACACACCCCGTGAGGAATGGACTGCGCTGGGTCGCCAGCTCATCCGCATGGGCTACATCGACGCCTCAGCGGACTCGTTTCAAACACTCACGCTTTCATCCCAAGGTCTCGCCGCGTTGATGAACCGCACGCCTATTCTGCTCACACGCTCAAACGTCGTCGTGAGTACGACTACGGCCAAAGTATCACGCGCCGGCACCATCTCATGTGATGAAGGCCTCTTTGCCAACCTTCGCACGCTTCGCAAACGTCTCGCTGATGAGCGCGAGGTGCCGCCCTATGTCGTGTTTGGTGATACCAGCCTGCGCCACATGTGCCGGAGCTATCCGCAGAGCGAGCGCGCCTTCCTCGACATCCCCGGTGTCGGTAGTCAAAAGCTCAGCGACTACGGCCAGCCCTTCATGCAGGAGATCAAAACGTGGCTCGTCGAGCACACACCACAGACCTTCGCCGAAGAAGCCACGCCGCCACCTGCACCGAAAATGAAGAGTGAAAGCGGCGCGAATGGCACCGCACTCGAAACGCTGCGCCTTTATCGTCAGGGACACAGCCCAGAAAAAATTGCCGCTCAGCGCAGTCTCGTCGTCAGCACCATACACAACCACCTCGCCCAAGCCATCACCAGCGGTGCCCTCCTGGCCGATCCCCGCGACTACTACAGCGTCGAAGACGAACAAACGATGCGCCAAGCCGCCGATGAACACGGACTCGAAAGTCTCGGCAAACTCAAAGAAGCCTGCGCCAATCGTTACGATTACCCCACGCTACATTACTTCCGCGCGTTTGAGACGCGAGCGAAGTAGCTTCGAGTGGCACTCGAAGTTTCCCGTTCCCAACCCATTCGATTGCCAATCGAATCTACTTCATCCGCCACAGCCAGTCTTTGCCCTTCAAGCCCCCATCATCCTTCGCGTCCGGCCCCATGGACCAGAGCAGGTAGCCGCCATCTTCGAGGCGATAGCCCAGAGGCTGCGTCGGAAGTGCAGGATCTGAGAGTTCGAATAGCTTCAGATCATCCTTTGCCGAATCGAGTGTGACGGGATACGCATCGTGTTTTAGACGATGCTTTTCCAAGGCGCAGGCGATGATGAGACAGCGACGGTGAAAGAGCGTCTCAGCGGCGGCATGAGTAATGTTTCCGACGTGTGGAATGGCGACGGCACCGAGGATTCGGCGCGGATTGGGCCAGGCGTTGGCCTCCTTACTCCGCTGCTTCACCTTCTCATCGCGAGCAGTCGCGCCCAGCCACGCATCGGGGCCCGGTGGCCCGAGTTGATCGAGCATGCAGTCGGCGTAGAAGGCCACGTTTGCGTCGTGCCAGCCGATGGGCATGTGCCCTGCGAGGAAATGCGTCACCGCACGCTCAGTGCCGCTACGGACACCGAAGTTCAGCGCTTCGGGATGCTCTCGAAAATAGGCCAGTGAGCGGAACATCATGAGGATCTCGCAGGCGTGGGCCTTCTCATAGTTTTCCAAGTCATCAAACCATGCCAGTTGGAGTTGCAGTCTGCTCAATGATTCCTCCGTCCACGCCGGATGACTCAGCGCTTCATGCAGTGCCTCAAACGTGATACCATACAGTGCTAGAGGCACGAGACAGCCGATGATGCCTCCCCGCGCTGGAGCCTCGCTGAAGCGCAGCATGATCTGAGCAACGCTCGCTGTTTTTTTCGCATCGCCCACCAGCGCCGCGCTGCGCAGATGCAGGTCGAGTTGGCGCTGAAAGCCGTTCATGTCCTGGAAATCCGGGAACGCTGCTTCCCACGGATTGGCCCCAGCGGTCTCCAGTGCTTCTTGTGGCCCTGGCTTCATGATGGAGATTTTTTTATTGAGCCCTTCGGCAAGCTTCGGTAGGAGACCGTCGCCATCGCCCAGTTCTCGGGCGAGCACGGTTGCGGGTGATTCGCCCGAGACTGCACCGCGCTTCTTGATCCACAAATCCAAGTCGAGTCCTTCGATCTCGCCATCCTCTGTTTTGAGAATCTCCGGCTTGATGAAATCCTTTGGCAGCAGCACATTCGTCGGCGGTGTATATTTCATCCGCCCAGTCTCAGGCCTCGTCACTCGTAGCCATCCTTCGAACACCGGATTGGCAAAGTAGTTTTGATCGTCTGAAACCTTCGGCGGCATGAATGCAAAGGGATCATCGGTCCCTAGCCGCTCCACCACGCGACGATGAACGACGGACAGCTCCCGGGCGCTGCGCCAGTTCTCCCACTGCCAGAGCAGTGTGACCAGTGAGATGAGACAGGCGGCTGTCCACAGTAGTGTGCGGAGCCATTTAGAGCGGCGGGACTTGGCCACGGAATTGTTCGGCGAGTTCATGGGCGAGGCGTTCGGTGAGTTCGAGATGGGCGATGAGTTGCGCCGGCGTCACGGGCGGCACTTTGGCGTAGTTTTCGAGCGTGCTTTGCGGGATGGACTCCGGCGTGGTGAGTTTGAAAAACAAGGCGAGCAACCAGCATGCAGCGAGCGGCAGGCGCAGCGGACGCGGAATGAAAGTGAGCAACGCTAGCCAACGAGGTTTTCGATTTTGCAAGGCAACGTCCTGGAGCACTCCAGAACGCTGTCGCGACTCAGCAAGGGCCATGGCCAAAGTGCGCTGCAAAAACTCCGGTGGCGGATCGCGCCAACGTTGTGCGCAGAGAGTGGTCTCGATGTCGTTGTGATTCATACGAGGATGTGGTTTTGAGTTCGTAGTTTTTCCAAACCGTAGCGGTATCGGCTGGCGATGGTTTGCGTGGGTGCCGCGAGCAGTTCGCCGATTTCGCGGAAGGACATTTCTTCCCAAAGATGCAGATGGATGACCGTGCGCTGCTCCTCGGACAGTCCGGCAAGCGCGGCGCTGAGCTGCTGCCGTGTATCTTCCGAGTCGGGATCGGAAGCGGGAGCAAACCAGTGACGCTGGGATTACTGGTTCTCGTACTGTCGCTCTTGCTCACCGCAAACAAGTTTAGTGAGCGTTCGGAAAAGATGCCTCGATGCGCTCTGGAGATAAACAACCTTTGCCATAAAATTCTGTCAAAGTGCAAAGATGATAACGATTCGGCCCTCTACAATAAGGCGTTGACCGTGTACGGTACGATTCTGGATGCGAACGACAATCACGAACAGATCGACTTTGCATATGTGAAGCTATCTTTGCCGGAAGATTATCAGTTCACAAAAACACAGCGCTTCTGTGTGCATGTAAGATACTGGCTAGGGTACTGGGTCTATGGCCTGCTAGCTTTGCTCCTTTTGACCGCCTTCATCGCTACTTTTGCTCGCAAGCCTGTCGATTTGCCATCAAGCTTCACCAAAGCCAGTTAACTCTGTGGAACCTTAATCAAGACTCATGGCGAGTATTCTTGGCGGGAGTTCCGCACCATCGAAACGAAATAGGCGGCTGGGAGTTCCAGCCGTCTTCGCGTTGATGGGATAAGGCTGACAAGAGTGTCCGCGCTCCCTTCGGATTACCCGATCACCTCAGGCCACTCCGTGTGGAACATCTGGCCTTCGGGCTTGTCGGTGCGCTCGTAGGTATGGGCACCGAAGAAGTCGCGCTGGGCTTGCAGCAGGTTCGCTGGCAGGCGCTCGGCGCGGTAGCTGTCGTAGTAGCCGAGGGACGCTGAGAAGGCGGGGCATGGGATGCCGTTGAGGGTGGCGAGGCTGACCACTTCACGCCAGTTTTGCTGGGTCTTGCTGAGCACGTCGATGAAAAACGGGGCGAGCATGAGATTGCTCAGCTCGGGGTTCTCACGATAGGCGTCGGTGATACTGTTGAGGAAGCGGGCACGGATGATGCAACCGCCGCGCCAGATGCTGGCGATACGACCGAGGTCGAGGCCCCATTTCTTGGCTTCACCCATGGATTTGATGAGATCGAGACCCTGGGCGTAGCTGATGATTTTGGAGGCGTAGAGGGCGTCGTGAACTTGTTTGATCAAGTGTCTCTTTCCGTCGGTCGCGTAGTTCTTGTCAGGCGGTGACACAAGCCCAGAAACGTCGAACCTTCCTGACGGACCGGTGAGCAGCTTGCTGGCGGCGACGCGGGCTTTCTTCTTGGAACTCAGGATGCGGGCTTCGACAGCGGCGTTGATGGTGCTGATGACGATGGCGTTTTCCGCTGCGTTCATGAGCGTCCACTGACCGGTGCCTTTTTGGCCGGCTTTATCGACGATGAGTTCGACGATAGACTTTCCGGTCTCAGGATCTTTTTGTTCGAGGGCTTTGCCAGAGATCTGGATGAGGTAGCTCTGCATGGCTCCTTCGTTCCATTCGTTGAAAATGGCGGCCATCTCGTCGGTGGTGAAGCCGGCGTGCTTGAAGATGTTGTAGGCTTCGCAGATGAGCTGCATGTCGCCATACTCGATGCCGTTGTGGATCATCTTCACATAGTGACCAGCACCGCCAGGGCCGATGTGAATGACACATGGCTCACCATCGACTTTAGCGGCGATGGATTCAAAGATGGGCTTCATGACCTCCCAGGTGCTGGCAGGGCCACCGGGCATGATGGAAGGGCCTTTGCGAGCGCCCTCTTCACCGCCAGAGACACCTGCGCCGATGAAGCGGAGGCCCTTCTCAGCGAGATACACGTCGCGGCGCTCGGTGGTCTTGTAGAAGCTGTTGCCGCCATCGATGATGATGTCGTCTTTCGCGAGGAGCGGGATGAGCTGCTCGATCACGGCATCCACGGCATCGCGATCTGAGTCGGCGACAGCAGTGGATTTCACCATGATGTGAATCTTGCGCGGCATGGCGAGGCTCTCGACGAATTCTTCCAGGGTGTGGGCACCGACGAGGGCTTTGCCAGGGTGTTTGGCGAGAAATTCATCCGTCACGCTGGTGGTGCGGTTATAGACGCTCACCTGGAAGCCGCGGCTCTCCACGTTGAGAACGAGGTTTTGGCCCATCACAGCGAGGCCGATTAATCCGAAGTCACTTTTTTTGCTCATAATTTGGAGTCGGTCCATACCTGCCCCCTTCGGCTTGGCAAAGGAGATTTTCCTCATGCAGGTCATGAACTTGACTGATGAGGTCGATGAAAATGCAATGTCGTACTGATCTGGGCCGTGTTATGCTCCCCGACTTTCATGGCCAACGTCACCTCATCCTCCGGTTGGAGCAGCACTCCCCGAGCCGCTTTTCGCTCCCGCGACGACTGGAGTCTGAAGTGGTGGATCATGTTTGCCTTGATCCTCTCAGTCTTGTTTCACGGCCTTCTGCTGGTGAGCTTTGATAAAATCAGCCTCGTGCTTGGTGGCAATGCCCAGCCGGTGCAGGAAAGAAAGCTGCCTGAGCGCATCAAGATCGACCCGAAACTGCTTCAGG
>JBEBGU010000681.1:0-3137 GCA_040081325.1 Prosthecobacter sp. | reverse complement strand
AGAGATAGCCCTCGGGCAGGGCGAAGGCGTTGATCGCCGGCGCGTTGAGGATGGTGATGCGGTAGGACTTCGAGGGATCGTCGGAGGCGGCGACGAGGTGATGTGTCTCATGCAGCCAGAGGTTCAGGTAGAAGGGTTTATTTTTGGCTTCGCGGATGAAGCGCAGCGCGTTCTCCGTGGCGGCGGTGGATTGGTAGATGGGGCCGTCTTT
Organism: Prosthecobacter sp.; assembly: GCA_040081325.1. Taxonomy (GTDB): domain Bacteria; phylum Verrucomicrobiota; class Verrucomicrobiia; order Verrucomicrobiales; family Verrucomicrobiaceae; genus Prosthecobacter. Next base: position 2,926 of record JBEBGU010000681.1, on the reverse strand, counting down.
AGCGGACACCTTGGCGAGGCTGGTGCCTTCAAACACATCGCGACCTGGGCCAACCCACACGGCGGCATCGTCGTAGCCGTATTCGGCGGGCAGTGGCGCATTCATCGTCTTCTCCTGGCCGCTGAGATGCCATTTGCCGTAGTGGGCGGTGGCGTAGCCAGCCTCATGCAGCGTGCGCGGCAGCAGCGGCGCTTTTGGATCGAGCCAGTCCGGCATGCCGCGAGCGACATTCTCTGCATGACCCGCGAAGTGCTGATGCACGCCATGCCGCGCGGGATACTGTCCAGTGACGATGGCGGTGCGGCTCGGTGAGCACACGGGATTGCACACCGTGAACTGGTGGAAGTCGGTGCCCTCGCGTGCGAGGCGGTCGAGGTTCGGCGTCTTGAAATGCGGATGCCCGTGGCAGGCGAGATCGCCAAAGCCCCAGTCGTCTGCGTAGATGAAGAGAATGTTCGGGTTCTGTGCCGCAAAGATAGAAGAGCAAAGGGCAAAAAGTAACGAAAGAAGAGCGCGTTGTTTCATGGGGCGGTCAGCTATTTGTTAACAGGTTTCATCACGCCGCTCATCGGATGCTGGCTCACGGTGTCCCAGGCGATCTGTTGGAGCAGGGTATTGAGCTTGGTTTTGTCCTCATCGCTCATGCTTTTGAGCAGCTTGAAAGCTTGAGGCACAGGCATGCCGACAGGACTCTTGCGGTAGATGACGGCATAGTGGCAGTAGCTGGAGAGGATTTGCAGCGGGGGATTGGCGTGGCCCCAGTTGTCGCGGAAAAGTTCGCTTTGCTGCTTCAGGCCGGGGGCTTCGCCTTTGAGGATCTTTTCACGCAGTGTCACCGCCGCCATGCCGACGGGCACGATGAGCACCGCATCCTTGCCGAGACGCTGATTAATGCCTTTGACGTGGTTTTCGATGTCTTTGGCGTAGCGCTGCGTTGCATCGCGGAGCTTGGCGAGATCGGTGGCGTTGTGATCGACCTTCTTCTTCGTCTGGAGCGGATAGACGGGCTCATACTCGTCATTCGGCATCCAGTATTCCTGCACGGTGATGCGTAGCGCCGGGTTGTGCTCGATGCCGAGCTTCACGAACTGCTCGATGGCCTCGTCCGGCAGCCAGATGGGCGAAACGGTGAGCACATCGGCCTTTCCGGCCTTCAGCACCTGTTTCACTGCGCTCTTCTCCTCCGGCACCGCCCAATGCTTGATCACCGTGGAGCCGCCGATGCTTGAAAGCCCCGCCAGCTCATGCTTCAAGCCCGCCGAAGTCGCGATCTCGGCGACTTGGCGATATGTGAACACATGGAAACTATGCCCGCAGGTGGCGACTCGCTGCCCGGTGGTGATTGGCGGCTGCAAATCAGCTGCACGAGCGGTGAGTATGGTGAGACAGAGGCTGGCAAGAAAAATGGGGAATCGCATTCTCTTCTAACGTCGCATTCCAAACGATTGCGCAGCTTGTTGTCAGTCAGGTTTTAACTGCAAGCCTCGAAAAAACGTCTCATCCATCTGTGCGTGGAGCTGCTGATAAAAACGCAGCACGAGCTTAAGCTTTCGCTGAATTGGCGGATGCTCCTTCGCAAGCTGCCACAGCGCGGCGTCGCCGGTCCAGAGACGGGCAGCGTAGCCGTTGAAGTCATTTTCGAGGGTGGACTGGCTGTATTGCGAGAGGAAGCCTTGCGCGTTAAGCGTGCTGTCGGCCTTGGTGCGGGCTTTGCCTTGCTTCACGGCGTCCACGCCATCGCCGAGGTAACTAAAGCCGGTCGGATTCGCGGCCTTCCATGCCTCGTGATCCATAAACTGCGACCGGTTGCGAATGAGGATACTGGAGAACTCCGCGTGGAAGACGCCTTCGTTGTGTCGCGCCGTGAATCCCTTCTCCACTGGGCCGATTTTGACATAGACACCGGTCCGCGAGTTCGTGCCGCTGGTGACGACGCCGCGATAGCGCAGTTCGCCGAGCAGATAAAGCGTGTGCAGATGCTCCTTCAGCACCTCCGTTGGATACTTCGCCAATGCCACGTCTATCACTCGCAAAGCCTCCTCCCGCCGCCCCTCGGGCAGCGCTTCGGCGCCCGCCGCGACTTTGCCCCCGCGCCACGACTCGGGAAAAATCTCTGCGCTGCTCGCAGTGGCCACGCGCACGGGTTTCTCACGCAGCGTGAGCACTGGCTCGGCGGCATGGAGAGCCGCAGAGAAGAAGACGGCGACTAGGAATCGGATCATGTTCAAATCGGCTTACTCCCCAACACACCACAGAAACTCCTGCCGCGTGGGGCTGGTCTTGGCGGAGCGGAGGTAAAGGCGGTTGTCGCAGATGGCGGGGGTGCTGAAGGATTCATCGCCGAGCGGATTTTGGCCGAGGAGGGTGAATTTCTCCGGAGTGGCCTCGAAAACGGAGGTGACGCCGCCCTTGCTCGTGACGTAAATGCGTGAGTCGGCCATGACGGGCGAGCCATAGAATTCGCGGTCCACTTTTTCGCTCCAGCGCTCTTCGCCGGTCGCGGAGTTCCAGCAGGCGGCACGGCCGGCATCGCCGACGGCGAAGACGTGACCGTTTTTCACGAGCATGGAGGGCACATAAGTCTTCGTGACGTTCTCCCAGGCGATTTTGCCGCTGCCATCGGCTTCGATGGCCATGGTGTGGTTCTTTGGATAACCGCCGCCGAGAAAAACACGGCTGCCATCAGTCACGGCGGTGACGACGGTCTCCTCGGTGCTGCCGTCGATGCTCCAGAGTTTCGTGCCGGTGAGCGGATCAAAACTCTCGACTTTGTTACAGCCAGCGAGCACGGCCTGGACCTTGCCTGCTACGGTGAGGACGGCGGGAGTGGCATAGTTCGCCACTGGCGGGCGATCTTGCTGCCACACGATCTCGCCAGTGAGTTTGTTGAGCCCGGTCATCTTGCCGCCGCCGCGATGATCGGCGG
>JBEBGU010000680.1:0-3138 GCA_040081325.1 Prosthecobacter sp. | reverse complement strand
CTCGCCTGCTTTGCGGAGTAAATAATACTGATGCCTCCCGAAGCTTTCGAAACCACCTGCGCTACTTGCGGCGAGCCTTTGACTGGCTCGCAGATCGTGGGCGGGCATTGCTCGCGGTGTTTGTTCAAGATCACGTTTGGTGATGATGACTCGCCACTCGTGGAGGAGGCCACGGCACCATGGACGCGCATCTCCGGCTGTGAGCTGTATGAAGAACTCGGGCGTGGTGGCATGGGCGTGGTGTATCGGGCACGGCAAAAGGCGCTGGATCGGATCGTGGCGGTGAAGGTGCTGCTGCGGGCGCAGTTTGCGGGAGCTGAGGAGCGCGAGCGTTTTCAGCGTGAAGCACAAGCGGCGGCGCGGCTGAAGCATCCGGGGATCGTCGGTATCTTCGATGTGGGTGAGGATGATGGCGTGCCGTGGTTCAGCATGGAATACATCTCTGGTAAGAGCCTGGAGCAGATCGTGCGTGAGCACCCGATGGATGCCAATGCGGCCGCACGTTGCCTGAAACAAGTCGCCGAGGCGCTGCAACACGCACACGAGCATGGCGTGCTGCATCGCGATCTTAAGCCCTCAAACATCTTGCTCGATGAGGATGGAAAGCCGCGCATCACGGACTTCGGCATCGCGCGGATCGCCAGCAGTGGTACGACGAATCACCAAGCGGCGGAACTCACGCGCACAGGGCAAATTCTTGGCTCGCCAGGCTATGCGGCACCGGAGCAGGCACTGCATGGCTGCGCGTATGCGCGCACGGATGTGTATGGACTCGGCGCTTTGCTTTACCATCTGCTCACGGGTCGCCCGCCGTTTCAGGGATCGACGCTGGATGCCATCATCGTGCAGCTTCGGGACAATGATCCGCTGTCACCACGGCGGCTGAATCCCGGTGTGCCGCGTGATCTGGAAACGATCTGTCTGAAGTGCCTGCATAAGCAAGCCGAAGGCCGCTACATCACCGCTACTGCTGTGGCTGAAGACTTGGGCCGCTTCCTCGATGGCAGGCCCATTCTCGCGCGTCCGCTCGGAGCTTTTGGCAAAGTCTGGCGTTGGACGCGAAGGCATCCTGGCATCGCGGCGATGCTTTGCGTCATCGCGCTGCTCATCGTCTCGATGATCGGTGGCTCACTGGCCTTTGCGCGGCATCAGGCGCGGATGGAGCACCGTTCATCACTGCTGTCTGAGGCACGAGCGTCTCGACAACTCCGGCTCGCTGGCAGTCGAGATGAGGCGCTGGCGGCGTTGCAGCAGGCGTGGGCCATCGCGCCCTCAGATGAAATTCGGAATGAAGCCATCGCGTGTCTCGCTTTGCCAGAGATCTCACGTCAGCGGCGTGTGATCGAGGTAGCAGCGCCTGATGCATCCACTAGTGCTGATGGCCGCTGCGTGGCCCGCTTTGATGGCCAAGACATCGTCGTCACCGAGATCGCCACGCAGAAGCAACTCGCTCGACTCAATGGCTACAAACCAGGCTCAATGCTGAAGCTCGACGATCACGGCACGCGACTCGCCATCGCTGCGCCGCGAGGTGGAGCTTTGCAAATCATCGCACTGGCAGATGCGCGTGTACTTTTCACCTGCGAGCACCCGCTACCGCTGAGCAGTGTCGATTGGAGCGGTGATCTAATCGCCACGGGTTGTGAGAACCGCTTCATCTATATCTGGGATGATCAGGGCCGATTGAAGCATCGCCTCAGTGGTCATCAGGGAACAAATGTACACGTCAGCTTCCGCCCGCACAGGCAGGAACTATGCAGCACCGCAGGGGATCAATATTTGCGCATCTGGCACGCGGCGCGCGGAGTCGAAATCCTGCGCTATGAGCTGGAGCACGCGACTCACGCTTCCCTTTGGTGGTCAGCCGATGGAGCCGAACTCCATGCTGCGACGAGCAAAGGCAGCGCCGAGGTCTATTCGATCCAGTGGTCGCCATGCCTCGATCTGCTCGCTCCGCCGCAAGAGGAGCCGCACACCGAAAACCTTGGCAGCGCCGACTTCAGCGCGGATGGCACTCTCGCCGCGGTCATTGATGAAGAGGCCGCACGCCTTTGGGATTTTACCACTGGGCGGCTTATCACCACGATCCCCAAGGCGCAGGACCAATGGCTGAGCACGCTCTTTTCACCTGATGGCCGTAAGCTCTGGGTCTGTGGCTGGGCGCATGAACTCACCGAGCACGCCATCACTCGTGACGCCGCCGATGAGGTCACACTCGGCACCGCCTCAAAGCCCATGTTCGGCGCTGGCAATCTGCTGCGTGACGTCTCCGCCGATGGCAATCAGCTCGTGCTCAGCAACAACGGCGGCGGGCAATTCATCGTCGCTTCACCCGCGACTGGGGACACGCTACGTCTAAAACATCCCGGCACACTTGCCACCGCCATCAGCCCTGACGGCACCTGGATTGTTACCAGCAGTTATCAGAAACCCGGCGCGCGAATTTGGTCACTGCCGAGCGGGAAACTCCTGCGCACGATTTGTGAAAAGGTCACGGTCATGCAAACCCTCATCACGCCCGATGGTCAGCGACTCATCGTGCAGACCTCAGGTCAAAACCGCGTCTTTCGCACCCGTGACTGGAGTCAGGAGCAAGTGCTCTCCGACAAGCTCCGCCTCACCAGCATGACCCTCAGTCCTGATGGCAAACTCATCGCCACCATCGGCGACAATGCCGTGCATCTCTTCCACGCCGTCACCTTCACCCCGGTCTTCCGCCTCATCCTGCCCGACCAAGTCGGCTGGCTCGGCGATGCGCATCCCGTCTTTGATGGAGAAGGTCGTCATCTGCTGATTCACACGGCGCTCGGCAGTGTCGCGCGCTGGGATCTGACAGCAATCAAAGAGGCCCTGACAAAGCTTGGCATGTGACGTTTATCACAGTTTCAGATCACCCGTCCCCTTTCCTGAAGCGGCGTCCCAGACATAGACTTTGCCATCAAAGGCACCGGCGAAGACGGTCTTTGAATCACCCGTGATCACGACGCTGGTCAGTGACTCTCCCACGCTGACGAGCTTGCGCTCTTTGCTCGCTTCGCTGCGCTGGGTGCCGTCATGCTTCTTCAGATCTGTATGCACACTGCCAGCGCCTTTGTCCGTGATGACCGCCAGCGACTTTCCATCCGGCGTCCAATAAAC